>CAZUKT010000461.1:0-2349 GCA_964620975.1 uncultured Rubrivivax sp.
TGGCGGCCACATCCGCGCCGACTCGTAAATCGGAGTGGATCGCGCCGGAACACTCGGCGAGCAGGACCGACACCTCGCCATCGCCCTGCGGGACTTCCGCGCTTACCGTCAACAACCGTCCCACCCCTGAGCTGACACCGGGCAGGCCCACGCTCATCGCAATGCGCACGGCCGCGCCCTGCGCACTGTCCACCCACGGATGGTCAGGAATCGCGAAGGCAAGCTGAAGCGGCGGGGTGCTGGCTTGTTCGGCCTCAACGACGCGCCGATTGAAGGTTTGCCGCAAGCTGTTGGTCGTGATCAAGCCAAAGCGGCGTGCGCCGCCGGTGCGCACCGTGCTGGCTGCGCGCTGCCACCAGTGCATCACAAAGTCAGCACTCTCGGGCACTTGCGGCCAAGCCGCACGCAGCGCTTCGGCGTAGCCGTCACCCAAGGCAGCACGCACGGCACTGGCGCCGATAAACGGCGGATTCCCCACGATGAAATCCGCCTGCGGCCACTCGGCAGCCCGTGGGTTCAGGTAACGCCATTGCGGCACCAGCGCCGTGTCGTCCGGCACGGGCTCACCCGTCACCGGGTGCGTCTTGAAAGTGACACCGTCCCAACGCTGCACCAGCGCACCCGCCGCGTCGCGCATCGGCTCTTGCCCGTCATAGGCCAGCACGGCATCACGGTGTTCGATGTTGCCGTAGTCATGCACCACGGGCTCGGCCACGCTGGTGTTGCCAAAGCTGCGGATGTGCCACTGCAAATAACCAATCCACAGCACCAGCTCGGCCAGCGCGGCGGCGCGGTCGTTGATCTCTATGCCCAGCAGTTGCTGCGGCGTCACCGTTTCGCCTTCCAGGCCCAGGCGGCCCTGGGTGTCGCCCAGCGCTTGCAATTGGTCCAGCACTTCGGCTTCCAGCCGCTTCAAATGCTCCAGCGTCACGTACAAGAAGTTGCCGCTGCCGCAGGCCGGGTCCAGCACCCGCGTGTTGCACAACTGGTGGTGGAAGCGCTTGATCTCGGCGCGGGCTTCGGCCAGTTTGTCGTCGTGTTTTTTGCCTTGCAGCGCGGCGGCTTCGGTGGCCAGCAGCAGCGCGGCGGCCTGGGCGTTGGCCCAGTCGGCACGCAAGGGCTCCACCACGGTGGGCAGCACCAGGCGTTCAACATACGCACGCGGCGTGTAGTGGGCGCCGAGGGCGTGGCGTTCAGCGGGTGCCAGCGCACGCTCCAGCAGGGTGCCAAAAATGGCGGGCTCGACCTCGCGCCAGTTGGCGCTGGCCGCGCCCAGCAGGCCGGCAATGTCACGCGCGGTGAGCGGCAGCACGTAGTCGCTGCTGGCGCCGCCTTTGAAGAGTTTGCCGTTGAAGCGCAGCACGTGGGCGGCCAGCGCGGGGCTGAAGCCGCCACGGTCCATGTCGGTCCACAGCACACGCAGCATCTGGCGCAGCGTGGCGGGGTCCTGGCGGTGGCGCTGCAGCAGGGCCACAAAGGCGCCCTGGCCCTGGTCGTTGCGCGGCAGCAGGCCCACGTCTTCAGCAAACATGCTGAACAGGCAGCGCGTCAAAAAGGCGGCCACGCTTTGCGGTGCATGGCCGGCTTCTTCCAGGTCCTTGGCCAGTTGGGCCAGGCGCGCGGCCACGTCACGCGTGACCTTGGCGCTGGCGCGTGCCGGGTCCAGCGCCATGGGGTCCAGCCAGAGCAGGCGCAGGCGGGCGCGCACCTCGGGCTCTACCAAGCGGGCCAGTGGCAGGCGGTGGCTGCGCGCGTCTGGAAACGGTGTGTAGGTGGCGCCGCTGCGTGTGAATTCGGCGTACAGCTCTATGACCTGGCCCACGTCCACCACCACCACAAAGGGTGGCCGGCCTTCTGCGGCGGGCAGGGCCCGGGCATAACCTTCGGCCTGGGTGCGGGCGCGCAGCAAGGCTTCGTCAAAGCCTTTGGTGTGCGCGCCGAGTTTGCTCTTCTTGGCTTCCAGCACAAAGGCGCCACGTTTGTAGCAGTCCACAAAACCGAAGCTCTGGCTGCCGTCGCCGTGGGCAAAGCTCACGCGGCGTTCAAAGACGTAGGCGTTGTCGCCCGCTTGCGCGTCGGCCGGGCAGGGGCACACCCAACAGGCCGCACAGCTCGCCGATGAAGCGCTGGTAGTTGGCGCGCTCGGTGCCGGTGACCGGGGCCCAACGGGCGATGAAGGCGGCAGCGGCAGCGCCGCCGCCGTCTTCAGCCATGCACCGCCGCAGACACGATCGGCGACGCACCCGTCTGATCCGACCCGCCGGCAGCCTGGTTGATGGTCACGGTCGGGGCGGTCGTGTCCACGGTCGCGTTGGCGTTCGTCACCAGGCCATAGGTCAAGTCCGCGTT
>CAZUKT010000461.1:2359-4041 GCA_964620975.1 uncultured Rubrivivax sp.
GTCAGCCATGCACCGCAGCAGACACGATCAAGCCAATGGCGATGCACATGGCGCCCACCACGATGGCCAGCGCGGTGTTTTTCTTTTCAATGATCTCGGCCCACAAGTCATAGGGCGTGAGCTTGTCGATGATGACAAAACACAGCCAGAAGATGCCCACGCCGATCAGCGCAAACAAGATGGAGCCGAAGAACACGCTGGGTTTGAGCCACTCGATTGCCGCCATGTCAGGCCTCCTGAAAACTTGCTGTCTGTAGATTGAATGTCACTTGTGCCCACCACTGCCGCTGGACCAGCCGCCGTAACTGCCGCCGCCCGTGCGAGTGCCACCCGAACTGCGGTTGCGTTGGCATTGCTGGTATTCGGTGCTGGCTTCGCCAAAGGTGCTGCGCACGTCGGCGCAGTCATTGCTGCTGTTGCACTGCGTGAGCATGATCATCAGCACCACCACCAAAAAAAAGATCAGCAGCGCCTTGGTGGCCCCACTGGCGCCAAAGTTGACGGGCGCCACATCGCGCTGCATGGCCGCACGTGAGCCCGCCGCAATGCCAAACGCATCAGCCACAGTGGCGGCGGCCAGGGTTTCACCGGCCGACCACGTGACTTCATTGCCCGCTTGTTCACGCGAAAGGCGGGCCTTGCTGTGCGCGCCAATGCCTTCGTAGTCAATGACGTGGGCGCGTTCGTCGCGTTTGACGCGCCAGTAAAACTCACCCTGCACCCAGGTGATCTTGGCGCCGTAGGCCCACTTCTTGGCGTAAGTGCGGCCTTGCCACTCGGCCTTTTCGCCCCGCACGGCCGGCACGCCGGTGATGGGCCGCACCCAGCTCCAGCCATCATTGCTGTCCACCAGAAAGGCAAAGCCTTCAAGCTGGTTGAAGAGCAGGTATTCGCGCCAGAAGGTGGTTTCGTCTTCGCTGCTTTCGGGGATGTCGCAGCGCTCCACATAACCCACCACCTGCCAGGGCAGAAGCGCACCCACCGCGCCCACGCCCAGCGCCAGCTTGCCGGTGCTGCCCAGCGGTATCTGGGGCTCGGCGCCGGCCACGCCGGCATTGGCCTGCTGGTAGTGCGCCATGTCGGCGCCCACGCCGGCCGACACGTCCACCACGGTGCTGCATTGGCCGCAGGTGATGCTCTGCGTGGTGGCGAGCTTCACTTCCAACGCGTTACCGCAGTTGGGGCATTCAAAGGAGCGGCCGGAAAGCGTCTTGGTGCTGTCGTCCTTCAGGCCCGTGAGCGCCAGTTCTGACAGCGCCACCGTGCGGCCGACTGACCAGGTGGCCCCTGCCCCCGACGCCCCCGCAGCGGCTTGGTTGCCGTCCAGCGTGGCCACTTCACCGGCGCTGTTGCGCAGGTCGGCCACCCAGAATTCACCCTGCAGTTGCGGCGGCTGCGGCATTTCACCCTGCGCGGCCAGCAGCTTGGCGCGGGTGACCGACGCCACGTCCCAGGCGCGGCCGTCGGCCAGCACACGCTGGCCGGCGCGCAGGCTCTCTAGCGCGGCGGCATCGGCGGCGGCGTCCTTGGGCAGCGGCGCGTCAAAGCTGATGACGTAGGCGCCGTTGTCTTCACTCAGCCAGGCACTGCGGCCGTTGTCGAAGAGGGCGTGCCACTCGTTCCAGGTGCCGCCTTCGTAGGCGTAGGGCACCAGCCCCCAGAGGTGCGCCATGCCGGTGCAG
>CAZUKT010000462.1:0-876 GCA_964620975.1 uncultured Rubrivivax sp.
GGCGTGGCCGGGCTTGGCAATGAGGAATGCATGGCCCACTTCCTGGAAGGTGTCGTGCGGCACCGCCACCACGGCGGCCTGGGCCACGTCGGGGTGTTCGCAGATGGCCAGCTCGATCTCGACCGGATAGCAGTTGTAGCCACCGGACTTGAACATTTCCTTCAGTCGGCCGGCGAAGGCAATCTCGCCATCGGCGCGCAACACGCCCAGGTCGCCGGTCTTCAGCCAGCCGTCGCCCGTGAAGGCTTCGCGCGTGGCTTCGGGCCGGTTGAAGTAGCCGCTCATCACAGAGATGCCGCGCACCTGGATCTCGCCAGTTTCGCCTTCGGCCAGCGTTGCACCTTCGGGGCTGGCCACCCGAAGTTCCATGCCACGAATGGGCCTGCCGACGGTTTCCGAAATCACGTCCAGCGGTGCGTCGAACGCGGTATAGGTAACCATGCCTGTGGTCTCGGTCTGGCCATAGACGCTGGAAAGTCGGGCGCCAGACTTGCGCAGTTCCTGCAGGTGGGCGACTGGCGTCGATGCGCCACCAAACACCACCACCTGGTACAGCCCGCGGTAGGCCTCGAAGCTGAAACCGGGGATGGCCAGCATCATGGAAAACGCCGTCGGGCTGCCGACGAGGTAGCTGGGCTTTTCGCGTGCCGTGGCCGCACCAATGAGCGCAAAGTCCACCTTGGGCACGAAGACGATGCGGCCGCCTGCGGCAAACACCACCATGCTGACGTTGTTCAGGCCGCCAACGTGGTTGATGGGCGCCGGGTTGATGATGCAGTCCAGCCCCTCGCCGATCCATTCCACATGGGCCAGCGCGGTCTGCACGTTGGCCCGGTGCGAGAGCATGGCCCCCTTGGGTTGGCCGGTGGTGCCTGA
>CAZUKT010000462.1:886-4038 GCA_964620975.1 uncultured Rubrivivax sp.
GCATGGGTGGCCAGGGCCTGCAACTCATCGAGGTAGGCGCGGTCGTCAAACGGTGAGCGCACAAACACCACCGCAGGCGTGGCGTCGCCCAGCAGGTAGGCGTATTCATTGCGCTGGTACTTGGGGTTGAGACCCTGCCAGATCGCACCGATGCTGGTGGTGGCCAGGAAGGTGAGCCAGAAGTCGGCGCTGGGCGGCGCCAGCGTCGCCACCCGATCGCCCGGCTGGACACCGCAACTCAGCAGCGCGCGGGCTATCGCGTCGACGCGTTGCTGCAGTTCCCGGTTGTTCAGGCGCAGTTCGCCATCCACCACGGCCAGTGCGGTGGCCTGCTCGCTGGCGCGCAAGGCCACCAGGTCGTACAGAGTGCGGGCGTCGGCGAGTGGCATGGCGGCCCTTTCGATCAGGCTTGCGGTGCTACCAGGTTCAGGCCCCTCGCGGTGGCGGCCTTGGTGACGAACTTCATCACCTGTTGGCCGCCATCGGTCAAGGCCTGCTGGCCCTGGGTGTCTGAGATGGCGTCGAAGTGGGCCGCCACGCCCTCGGCGCTGCAATCGCTGCCGCCGAGGTAGACGCCTTCGGTCTCGTGCAGGTAGGTGCGTGAAAAGCCACCGGCCGTGGCGTTCAATATCACGCGGCTAGGCGCTTCTTCGCTCACCAGAAAGACGGCAGCGGGTGCTACCGACTCGGGCGTCATCAGATCGACGATGGCCTTTGGCAGCAGGTCGGCCGTCAGGCGCGTGGCAGCACCCGGGCCGATGGTGTTGATGCGGATGTTGTTTTTGGTGCCTTCGATGTGCAGCACGTTCATCAAGCCGATCAAGGCCGTCTTGGCGGCGCCGTAGTTGGCCTGGCCGAAGTTGCCGTACAGGCCGCTGGACGAGGTGGTCATCAGAACGCGGCCGTAGTTGGCCGCTTTCATCAACGGCCACACGGCCTGGGTGCAGATCACCGAGCCCATCAGGTGCACGTCCAGCACCTTGCGGAAGTCCGCCATGGTCCCTTTGGTGAAGCTGGCGTCACGCAGGATGCCGGCGTTGTTGATGAGGATGTCGATGCGGCCCCAGGTGTCCATGGCAGCCTTGACCATCTTGGCCACCTGTTCTGCGTTGGTCACGTCGGCACCGTGGGCGATGGCTTGGCCGCCGGCTGCGCGGATCTGTTCCGCCACGGTTTCGGCGGGGCCCGAGGAGCCGCCAGTGCCGTCAGTGCCACCGCCAAAGTCGTTCACCACCACCTTGGCGCCACGGCGCGCCAGGTCCAGTGCGTAGGCCTTGCCCAAGCCGGCGCCGGCGCCGGTCACGATGGCCACACGGCCGTCAAATCGAATGCTCACGAGGGTTCCTTTGAAGTCTGAGAGAGCGGTGGGTCAGTTGCCCTTGAAGTCGGGCTTGCGCTTTTCGAAGAAGGCCTGGATGCCTTCTTGCAAGTCCTGCGTACCAAAGGTCAGCAGGAACTGGTCGCGGTCCATGAACGTGCTGGCATGGTGGTTGGCATTGGCCGTGGCATTGATAGCCTCTTTGGTCATGCGGATGGGCAGTGGTGGCAAGGCGGCCACCTTCTGCGCCCAGCGCAAGGCTGCGGCATCGGCGCCGCCGGCTTCCACCACCTCGTCGACCATGCCCCAGCTGAGCATGGTCTGGGCGTCGGCAAACTCACCGAACATGGTGAAGCGCTTGGCGCGCGCCGGGCCAATCAGCGTCGTCAGCCGCGGCAGGCTGCGCCAACTCATGTTGATGCCCATCGGCACTTCGGGCAACCTCATCTTGCCGCCCGCGCCGACGATGCGGAAGTCGCAACACAGGGCCAGCGCGCAGGCGCCGCCAACGCAATAGCCTTCCACCGCCATGACGGTCACGGCTTCGATTTCTTCCCAGGCGCGGCACATGTCCGGGCCGACCATCACCAGTTCGCGCAGTTCGATCAGCGACGGACGTGGCGCAGCAGGCGCCAGGGTCGACGCGCCCAGGTCGGCCCCGGCCGAGAAGAATTCGGCATGGCCGGCCAGGATCACCGCCCGCACGTCGCTGCGCAAGCGGTAGGCGCGCGCGCAGTCGCGCAGCTCTTCCATCAGCAGGGTGTTGAGCTTGTTGCGCTCGGCAGGCCGGTTCAGGCGAACGGTGACGATGCCGCCGTCTTCACTGACCAACAGGTGCTGGTAACTCATGGCCATGGACCTCTCCTCAGAACACGTCAGAACACTTCGAAAAGACCGGCCGCGCCCATGCCCGCGCCGACGCACATGGTCACGACCACGTACTTGACGCCCCGGCGCTTGCCTTCGATCAGTGCATGCCCAACGCTGCGGGCGCCGGTCATGCCGTAGGGGTGGCCGATGGAGATGGCGCCGCCGTTGACGTTGTACTTGGCGGGGTCGATGCCCAGCTTGTCGCGGCTGTACAGACATTGCGACGCGAAGGCTTCGTTCAGTTCCCACAGGCCGATGTCGTCCACCTTCAGGCCGTGTTTCTTCAGCAGCTTGGGCACGGCGTAGATCGGGCCGATGCCCATCTCGTCGGGCTCACAACCGGCCACTGCAAAGCCGCGGAACAGGCCCAGCGGCTTCAAGCCGCGGCGTTCGGCCTCGGCGCGTTCGACCAGGATGGACAGGCTGGCACCGTCGCTTTGCTGGCTGGCGTTGCCTGCGGTGATGGTCCTGCCTTCTTTCATCGTCATGCCGCCCTTGAACACGGGTGGCAGCGCAGCCAGCGACTCCAGCGTGGTCTCGGGGCGGTTGCACTCGTCGCGGCTCACGGTCACGTCCATCAGATTGGTCTCGCCGCTGGTCTTGTAGGCCTGGGCCCACTTCACGGCCAGCGGCACGATCTCGGCGTCAAACCGGCCTGCGGCTTGTGCAGCAGCGGTGCGCTGCTGCGACTGGTAGGCGTAGGCGTCCTGCGCTTCGCGGCTGATGCTGTAGCGCTCGGCCACGATCTCGGCCGTTTCGATCATCTGCATCCACAGCGCCGGTTTGGCCTTCAGCAGGCCGGCTTCGGTGGCCTGGTGCGTGTTCATCTTGCCCGACAGTTGCACCATCGAGATCGACTCCAGCCCGCCAGCGGCCAGCACATCCACACCTTCGCCCACGATGCGCCCGGCACCCAGTGCGATGGCCTGCAAGCCTGAGGAGCAGTAGCGATTGATGGTCATCC
>CAZUKT010000463.1:0-4034 GCA_964620975.1 uncultured Rubrivivax sp.
GCAACATCCTGGCCGCGCTGCTGCAGCGGCAGAAGGACGGGCAGGGCCGCCGCATCGACATCAGCATGCTCGAAGCCCTGGGTGAATGGATGGGTTACCCGCTGTACTACGCCTTTGAAGGCGCAGCGCCACCGCCGCGTGCCGGTGCGGCGCACGCCACCATCTACCCCTATGGCCCCTTTCCGTGTGGCGACGGCAAGACCGTGATGCTGGGCCTGCAGAATGAACGCGAATGGTTGCAGTTTTGCACCCAGGTGCTGCTGCAGCCCGACCTGGCCGACGACGAACGCTTCAAGGGCAACACACGCCGCACGGCGGCGCGTGAGGCGCTGCGCCAGATCATCGAGCAGGTGTTTGGCAGCCTCACTGCCGAGCAGGTGACACAGCGGCTCGAAGCGGCGCAGATAGCCAACGCCGAACTGCGCGACATGGCAGGGCTGTGGTTGCACCCGCAGTTGGCCGCACGTGGCCGCTGGCGCGAGGTGGACACGCCCGCAGGCCCGGTGCCTGCGTTGCTGCCACCCGGCAATGATGCCGATGTGCGCCTGGACGCCGTGCCTGCCGTGGGCCAGCACACCGAGGCCATCCTGGCCGGCCTGGGTGTGGATGCGCAAGAGATGGCCGCACTGCGCGCCGCGCGGGCCATCTGACCCGAGTGACTCGCATGACCCGCATGAACGGCAGGTATCGCATGGACATCCCCCGCACCTATCTCTTTGTGCCCGGCGACCGCCCCGAGCGTTTTGCCAAGGCCCTGGCCAGTGGCGCCGATGCGGTGGTGCTGGACCTGGAAGACGCGGTATCTGCGGCCAGCAAGGCGCAAGCGCGCACGGATGTGGCGGCCTGGCTGCGGACGGGCGTGCCGCTGGCGCGCATCGTGGTGCGCATCAACGACGAGAGCACGCCGCACTTTGACGCCGACCTGGTGCTGCTCGCCGCCTGCGCTGCGCCCCACGTGATGCTGGCCAAGGCAGAGCGGGTTGCCACGGTCGAGCGGTTGCTTGTCGCCTGCCCCGCTCTGGCCGTGCTGCCGCTCGTAGAAACGGCGCGCGGCATGTTGGCCGCCCAGGCACTGGCGGCAGCGCCCGGTGTGCAGCGGTTGGTGTTTGGCACCATCGACTACGCGCTGGACCTGGACCTGGGCGCCGACCCCCTGGCGCTGGACGCCGGCCACGCGCACCTGGCGCTGGTGTCGCGCGCAGCCGGCATCACGTCGCCGGTGGCGGGCGTCACCACCGCCATCGACGACGAGCCCTTGCTGCGGGCCGACATGGCCCGCGCCCGGGCCCACGGCTTTGGCGCCAAGCTGTGCATCCACCCCCGGCAGGTGGCGCAGGTGCACGCGGCGCTGGCGCCCACGGCCGAAGAACTGGCCTGGGCGCAGCGTGTGCTGCAAGCGGCCGGCGCGGCAGGTGCGGACAGTGGCGCCGTGCTGCTGGAAGGCCGCATGATTGACAGACCCATCATCGAACGTGCGCGCCGCATCGCTGCGCGCGCTGCATAACCCCACAACCGCGCGCATCACAACGCGCAGCAGAGACAAGCCCATGGCATCCACCCTCATCGACTCACGCATCTTCCAGGGCATCTTCAGCAGCGACGCCATGCGCCATGTCTGGAGCGACGAGAACCGCACCCAGAAGTACCTGGACGTTGAACGCGCGCTGGCCGTGGTGCAGGGCCGGCTGGGGCTGATCCCGCAAGACGCGGCGGATGAGATCGTCAGCCATTGCGTGCTGGGCCAGATCGACCTGGACCTGCTGCGCCAGCAGACCGAACGCATCGGCTACCCCATCCTGGGTGTGGTCAGCCAGCTCAACAAGCTGTGCAAGGGCAAGCTGGGTGAGTACTGCCACTGGGGCGCCACCACGCAGGACATCACCGACACCGCCACCGTGCTGCAGATCCGCGAGGCGCTGGTCATCGTGGACGATGAACTGGCCGCCATTGCCAACGCGCTGGCCGCGCTGTGCCGCGAGCACCGGCTCACGCCGGTCATCGCCCGTAGCAACCTGCAGCAGGCCATTCCCGTGACCTTTGGCTACAAGATGGCCGGCCTGCTGAGCGCCGTGCTGCGCCACCGCGAGCGCATCAAACAACTGCGTGAACGTGTGCTGGTGGGTGAGTTTGCCGGTGCCGCCGGCACGCTGGCCAGCCTGGAGGCGGGCGCGATGGAAACCCAGGCCGCGCTGTGCGCCGAACTGGGCCTGCAGCAGCCGGTAATCGCCTGGCACACCATCCGCGACAATATCGCCGAAACGGGTGCGGTGCTGGGCCTGATCGGCGGCACGCTGGGCAAGCTCAGCATGGACGTGAAGCTGATGATGCAGACCGAGGTGGCCGAGGTCTTTGAGCCCTACCACCACGGCCGGGGCAGCAGCAGCACCATGCCGCAAAAGCGCAACCCGATCGCCAGCTGTTACATCCACGCCGCCATCAGCGTGGTGCGCCAGCACGCGGCGGCGCTGATGGACGCCATGGTGGCCGACCACGAGCGCAGCACCGGCCCGTGGGAGATTGAATGGATCGTGTTGCCCGATGCCTTTTGCCTGATGGCCGGTGCGCTGAAACAGAGCCGTGCGGTGCTGGAAGGCCTGGAAGTGGACCCCGCCGCCATGCGCCGCAATATCGACATGACCCACGGTCTGGTGATGAGCGAAGCGGTGATGATGGGCATTGGCCACCACCTGGGCCGCGAGACCGCGCACGACCTGGTCTACGACATCTGCCGCGATGCAGCCAGACAGGGCCGCCCCTTGCTGGACCTGCTGTGCGAGAACAAGCAGATCATGGGCCACGTGACCCGAGAACAACTGGCCACGATGTGCGACCCGGCCCACTACCTGGGCCAAAGCGGCGTGATGGTGGACCGTGTGCTGGCGCAGATGCCTGCGGCTTGAGTTGTGAGCCCTGCCTTCGCTGCGCGTGCGTTGCTACGGACGGGGCCGGCGTTGATCGGCCCGCACGCGCGACGCCAGCCATGACTCGGCCGCGTCGATGTCTGCGGCTTGCCCGTTGGCGGTGACGAGCGGCAGCTCGGCGTCATTCCAGCCGCGCAGGCCGGTCTTCAGCGACACCACGTGTTTGAAGCCCAGAGTGAGCATCAGGTCGGCGGCCAGCACCGAGCGGTTGCCCGAGCGGCACAGCACCACGATCTCGGTGTCACGGCCGCCGGCCAACGCCGGCAGCGTGTCGTCAAAGTCCCATTCGCAGGCTTGCTCCAGCAGGCCACGGGGCACATTCACCGAGCCGGCCAAACGCACCTGGGCAAACTCGGCCGGTTCACGCACGTCCAGCAGCAAGGGCGGCTGCGCCAGCGCCAGCTTGGGGTGCAAGTCCCAGGGCATGAGCTCACCCACGCGGGTCAATGCGTCGGCAAGCAAGTCGATGTAGCGCTTCATGTGCAGGCCCCGTTGCGCGGGCGCCTCAACGCGGCCGCGATCTGAAGGCATGATGCCCGCACGCGCTGGCCTTCAAAGCAGCGCGCCACGAAAACAGGAGACTCCCACCATGCACATCAACCGCCGCACCGCCCTGGCAGCTGCCGCCCTGGGCTGGCCTGCACTGGGCCGAACACAGGCCAATTGGCCGCGCCAGTCCATCCGCTTTGTGGTGCCCTTTGCGCCCGGCGGCACCAGCGAGATCGTGGCCCGCACCGTGGCCAACGAGCTGACCAAACAACTGGGCCAGACCGTGTTTGTGGACAACAAGGGCGGTGGCGCCGGCTTGCCGGCCATGCAGGAAGTGGCCAAGTCGGCGCCCGACGGCCACACGCTCATCCTGGGCCACGTGGGCAGCCTGGCGGTCAACCCCTACATCTTCCCCAACCAGCCCTTTGACGTGAACCGGGACTTCATGCCGGTGACGCTGCTGGCCAAGGTGCCCAACCTGTTTGTCATCCACCCCGACGTGCCGGCCAAGAACTACAAGGAGTTCGTGGCCTACGCGAAGAAGAACCCCGGCCAGCTCAACTACGGCACCGCCGGCAACGCCAGCGCCGGCCACCTGGCCATGGAATACCTGAAGCTGGTGAG
>CAZUKT010000464.1:0-349 GCA_964620975.1 uncultured Rubrivivax sp.
GGCCCCGGCGCCCAGGGCCGCCATGACCGCATCCCAGCCGACCACATCGGCCCCCAGCCTGGAGCGCGAAAACTGCTTGAGCAACAGCACCACAAAGCCGGCGAGGGCCATGCCCGCCAACACACGCCGCCAGCGCTCGTGCCGGCCCCAATGGCGCGCACCCCAGGCCGGACGGAACAGCGCCGCCTGCACGGCGTGGATGTCGGCCGGTGTGAGCTGACAAGCCACAGACCACGCGCTTGCATCGACACCGCCCAAGGCAGTCACTCGATCACTTCAGGCCAGTTTGTGTGGAACCACTGCCCGGCGGCTTTGTCCACACGCTCGTAGGTGTGCGCGCCAAAAAAGT
>CAZUKT010000464.1:359-4029 GCA_964620975.1 uncultured Rubrivivax sp.
GCTGCGATTGCAGCAAATTGGCCGGCAGGCGGGCGCAGCGGTAGCTGTCGTAGTAGGCCAGCGACGCACTCAGCGCCGGCACGGGAATGCCGTGGCCGACGGCCAGCGCCACCACTTGGCGCCAGTGCTGCTGGCTGCGGTTGAGCAGCGTGGCAAAAAACGGCGCCAGCATCAGGTTGGGCAGTTGCGGGTCAGCGCGGTAGGCCGCCGTGATGTGGCCCAGGAAACGGGCCCGGATGATGCAGCCGCCGCGCCAGATGCCAGCGATGCCACCCAGGTCCAGCGCCCAGCCCTTTTTGTCGCTCACCGTGCGCATCAGGTCCAGGCCCTGCGCGTAGCTGATGACCTTGGCCGCGTACAGCGCGTCGTGCACCTGCGCCACCAGTGTGGCGCGATCAACGCTGATGGCAGATGACGGGCCCTGCAACAGCGTGCTGGCAGCCACACGCGCGGCCTTCATCGACGACAGCACACGCGCTTCCACCGCCGCGTTGATGGTGCTCACCACCACGGCGTTTTCCGCCGCGTTCATCAGCGTCCACTGGCCGGTGCCCTTTTGCCCGGCTTTGTCCAGGATCAGGTCCACCACCGGCTGGCCGGTTTGTGGGTCACGCTGGCGCAGTGCCTTGGCGGTGATCTGGATCAGGTAGCTCTGCAGTTCGCCTTCGTTCCAGCGGTCAAAGACATCGGCCATTTCGTCGGTGCTCATGCCGGCGGCCTGGAACAGTGCGTAGGCCTCGCAGATGAGCTGCATGTCGCCATATTCAATGCCGTTGTGCACCATCTTCACATAGTGCCCGGCGCCGCCGGGGCCGATGTGCATGACGCAGGGCTCGCCGTTCACCTTGGCGGCAATGCTCTCAAAGATGGGCTGCATCACGCTCCAGGTGGACGCAGGCCCGCCGGGCATGATGGCCGGGCCCTTGCGCGCGCCTTCTTCACCGCCGGACACGCCCGCGCCGATGAAGCGCAGGCCCAGCGGCGTGAGCCAGGCGTCGCGCCGCTCGGTGTCGGTGTAAAGGCTGTTGCCGCCGTCGATGACGATGTCGTCTGGCGCCAGCAGCGGCAGCAGCTGTTCAATGACGGCGTCCACCGGTGCGCCGGCCTTGACCATGAGCATGACCTTGCGCGGCCGCGACAGGCTGGCCACAAATTCGGCCAGTGTGGCCGTACCGTGCAGGCGCTTGCCCGGGTGCGCGGCCACAAAGTCGCGTGTCACTTCGGGGCTGCGGTTGAACACGCTCACGGCAAAGCCGCGGCTTTCAACGTTGAGCACCAGGTTCTGGCCCATCACGGCCAGGCCGATGAGGCCGAAGTCTGTCAGTGCTGGCATTGTTGGGCTTGTCATGTCGTGGGAGGCTTCAGGGTTCAGAAGGGCCGCTGTGCAAGCCTGGCGTGGCCTGCGTCGTGCAGCGTGGCCTGCTTGCGGCGCAATGGCGCGGCCGCACTTGCGATTCAGGGCACCTCGTAGCCGATGCTGGCCTGCCAGATGCGGTACCAGTCTTCGGCACTCAGCGTCAGCGCCAGCGCGGCCACGGCTTCTTGCAGCGCGTGGATACGGCGGCTGCCCGTGATGGGAATGGGGCGCGACGGGTGCCGCAATATCCACGCATAAGCCACCGTGGTGGGCGACACCCCGTGCAACACCGCCAGTTCGGCCAGCACGGCCCACACGCGGCGGGCTTGTTCGTCGCCGGCGTTGTAAAGGCGGCCGCCGGCCAGCGGGCTCCAGATCATGGGCGGCAGGGCCAGGTCCACACACTGCTCCAGCGTGCCGTCGGCCAGGGCCTTCATTTGCAGCGCTGAAAACTCGATCTGGTGCGTGGCCAGCGGCACCCGCTTGCGCAGCATGGCCACCTGGCCCGGCGTGTGGTTGCTGACACCAAAGTGCAGCACCTTGCCGGCGGCCAGCAGCAGCCGCATCGTGTCGCCCAACTCGTCGGGGTCCATCAGCAAATCGGGCCGGTGCAGCAGCAGCAGGTCGATGTGGTCGGTGCGCAGCGCCTGCAGCGAATGGTCAACGCTGGCCAGCACATGCGCACGCGAGCTGTCATACGACTTGATGCCGTGTGCCGGCCGCTCGGGGCTGACGAGCTTGATGCCGCACTTGGTGACGATCTGCATCTGCTGGCGCAGGCCGGGTGCGGCGGCCAGGGCTTGGCCAAAGGCGGCTTCGACGGTGTAGCCGCCGTAGATGTCGGCGTGGTCGAAGCTGGTGATGCCCAGCGCCAGCGCCTGCTCTATCCATTGCACCAGGGCCGGCGTGTCCAGCCCCCACTCTTGCAGGCGCCACATGCCGGCGACGATGGGAGAAAGTTTCATGGCCGCGATTCTGCTCCCGGCCGTTGCTGCCCCCGCCGCCGGCCGCCACGCGCTAACGCAGGTCGCCCGCCAGGCTGGCCAGGGTCTCGGACGCGATCTGCAAGTGCGCCGGGTAATGCGTGTGGTCGCAGCCCAGCTTTACAGCCGCCCCCGCAAGCACCGCATCCCGCTGCGAGGGCGTGAATTCAAAGCGAACAAAGTGCACCGCTGAAGTCTTGTCGTCGTTTTCGCGGTCCAGGTCTTCGTCGGCAATGGCGTAGGCACGGGCGTGGCCTTCCACTTCAACAAACATGCGGTCTTCCACACCGATGAGCCGGCCCAGTTCACGCTTGCGCTCGTGCGGGTCGGGGTACTCGATGAGCATGGTGGCCTTCCAGTTGCTGCCGTCGGGCACCAGCGCGGCGTAGGCGTCTATTTCGGCCTGTATGCCGTCTTCGTCAAAGATCTTCTCGATGTGCAGCATCTCCTGGATCTGCCGCCGGATGGTGTTTTCGTCTTCAAACTGCAGCGTCATGTGTTCACCCAGCGGCACGCTGCGCAGGCGGCGGTGGGCTATGGCGTCGGGCTTGCTGCTTTTGCGGACCTTGGCGTAGGCCTCCAGCGTGAGCAGGTTGCTGCGGGTGATGGGTTTGATGTTAGGCACCTTGTCACTCCAGTCCGTAGGCGATGCGCACCAGGCTCAGCGGGTGTTGCAGCGCCTTGGCCGGCGTGCCCGCCTGCTGCATGCCTTGTGCAATGTGGTGGCCGGCCATGGGGCAGTCGCTGCCGATGTAGTCGGGTTCGTCCTTGGCCATGCTCTTGAACACGGGTTTGCCGATCTTCATGGCCACCGGGTGTGTGGCGGTCTTGACGCCGTAGGTGCCGGCGTGCCCGCTGCAACGCTCCACCGTGTTGAGCGTGACCTGCACCGTCTGCCCGATGAGCTTGAACATCTCTTCGGTCTTCTTGCCGATCTTCTGCACGCGCCCGTGGCAAGGGATGTGATAGCTGACCTTGCCCAGAGCGGCCTTGAAGTCGAGCTTGAGCAAGCCGTCCTTGTGGCGTGCCACGAGGTATTCAAACGGGTCGAACATGGCGTCCTTGACGGCCTGCACATCGGCGTCGTCAGGAAACATCAAGGGCAGTTCCTGCTTGAACATCAGCGTGCAGCTGGGCACGGCCGTGACGATGGCCCAGCCCTCTTTGGCGTAACGCGCCAGCACGGGGATGTTGGCGGCCTTGGCGTCAGCCACGCCTTGCAGGTCACCCAGTTCCAGCTTGGGCATGCCGCAGCACTGCTCCTTGGTGACGATCTCGTAGGGAATCTCGTTGTGGTCCAGCAGCTTGATCAGGTCTTCGCCAATGCCCG
>CAZUKT010000465.1:0-3442 GCA_964620975.1 uncultured Rubrivivax sp.
CACGCAGACGCATCTGGAATTCATCCCTGAACGCACCACCGACTTCATCTTTGCCGCCTTCTCTGAAGAATTTGGCCTGGCCGGTGTGCTGGTGCTGCTGTTGGCCTTTACCTTCCTCATCTTCCGCGGCCTGTTGATCGCGGCCGAGGCGCCCACGGTCTTTACGCGCTTGCTTGCCGGCGCCGTGACACTGAGCTTCTTCACCTATGCCTTCGTTAACATGGGCATGGTCAGCGGCATCTTGCCGGTGGTGGGTGTGCCGCTGCCCTTTGTCAGCTACGGCGGCACGGCCATGGTGTCACTGGGGCTGGGGCTGGGCATCCTGATGTCGGTGGCCCGCAGCCGGCGGCTGATGCAAAGCTGAGAGGTTGACGCCTTCAGCGCAGGCGCAGCCCCCTGCTGCGGCGGCGCAATGCGGTGCCCCACAGGCCGGCCACGCCGCCAAGCATCAACATCCAGCTGGCGGGCTCTGGCACCGGTGCGCCGTTGAAGGCCACCTCGTCGACAAATACCCAGGCGTTGTTGTAGGACAGCGCCACGCTGACCCAGCTTGTATTGCTGATCGACAAGCCGCTGAACACCAGCCAAGACGGCCCGCCACCCGCGTCAGGATCCACCACCGGAAAGCTCGCGTTGCCGCCACCGGCCCAGGTCAGGGCCACGGCACTGGGCAAGGCCACGCCGCCCGCCCCACCCGAGTCATCGGCATGGATGCTCAAGGTATCCACATTCACCATGCTGGCGAAGTTGAAGGTGATGAGCACGCTACCCGGCAGCACCGCCTGGTACCAGCCCACGTACGGCCCGGTGCCGGCGCTGTTTTCAACGCTGAACCAGTTTTGCGTGGTGATCACGCCATCGGTCAGGTCACCCTGCCCCCCGGCCAGGATGGCGTTGTCTGTGCTCGTACTGCCGGTGCCGTTGTACGCCAGGTCCCAGTAGTTGAAGCTGCCGCCGCTGGCCTGGCCGTGGCCGTTGAACATGTCATAGCCCGTGGGTGCCAATGGGCCTGCCGCCTGCACGGCAGTGGCGGCCGTCAGGGCCAGCAAGGCAGTTACCGTGGATCTTTTTGACATGGAATTTCCCTTCGGTGGAAGCTGAACTGGCGACTTTCGGCGTGAGCTTGGGCGTGAGCGTGCGCGTGGGCGACCTGACCACCGGCCCCGCACGGTCCTGGCCGGCTGGCTATCGTGCACCCGCGCTCGCGGATTGAACAGCCCCGAATACTGGGGGCCTCGCCAACGCTGGTGTTCAGCCCGCCGCTGGTGCAGCCGTGGCCAGCGGCGGCGCAGCCGGCAGGCCCAAGGGAAACCGCAACGTGAACACCGTTCCCGGGGTCGCTGCCGTGGGCCCGGTGCGCGGCCTGGCATCGGCCACCGTGATCTCACCGTCGTGCCGCTGCGCGATTTCTTGCACGATGGCCAGGCCCAGGCCACTGCCATCCACCTGCGTGCCCAGTGCACGGTAAAAGGGCCTGAACACGGCCTCGCGTTCGGCCGGCGCAATGCCCGGGCCGGTGTCTTCGACCTGCAACACCACCACCTGGCCCAAGGGGTCGGTCACCACACGGGCCGTGACCGTGCCGCCGCTTGGCGTGTAGTGCAGTGCGTTGTCCACCAGGTTGCGCACCAGTTCACCGAGCAGCACCGGCTCGCCCATCAGGCGCGAGCCGTCGGCGCGTTCGGGGCCTTCATAGCCCAGGTCAATCTGCCGCTCGATGGACCGGGGCACGAAGTCGCGCACCACGGCACGGGTGATGGCAGCCAGATCCACCGGCGTCTTGCGCATGACCTGCCCTGTGTCTTCAGCGCGCGCCATGGCCAGCAACTGGTTGACCATGTGCGCAGCGCGCTGCGTGGACAAGGCAATCTGCCGCAGCGAATGTTTCATTGAAGCAGGGTCGCCGCGGCCGCTGTCTATTTCACGTGCCGCCAATTCAGCCTGCATGCGCAAGCCCGCCAGCGGTGTCTTGAGCTGGTGTGCGGCGTCGGCCAGAAAATGGCGCTGCGTGGCAATGGTGCGGTCCAACCGCTGCAGCAAGTCGTTGATGGCCCGCACCAGCGGCGCCACTTCGTCGGGCACATCGGCCTCGGCCAAGGGGCTCAGGTCGGTGCTCTCGCGCTTGCGGATGCGCTGCTGCAGTTGCGCCAGCGGTCGTATTCCCCGAGCCAGCGCAAACCACACCAGCAACACCGCCAACGGCAAGATCACAAACTGCGGCAGGATCACACCTTTGATGATTTCGGTGGCCAGCTGCGAACGCTTGCCCAGTGTTTCAGCCACCTGCACCAGCGCGTCGCTGCCTGCGGCCGTGCCCTGGCCCTCCAGCCACAGGTAGGCCACGCGCACGGGCTCATCGCCCATCAGATCATCCCTGAAGCGCACCACCTGTTCAATCTGCTTTTCGTCTGCTGGCACAGCCAGCGCAGCGTCACCCGCCAGCAGTTCACCGCGACTGCCCAGCACCTGAAAATAGATGTGGTCATCGTCGTCAGTGCGCGTCAATGCTTCGGCGGTGCGCTGCAACTGGGCGCGGGTGGCGGCCGACGGCGGCAGGCCCTGCGCGGTTTGTACTGTGGCCTGGCGGGCCAGCGAGCGCACCAGATCGGCCAGTTCGCGGTCGTAGGGGCGGTTGGCAATGGCCTGGGCCACCACCCATGTCAGGCCCAGACTCATGGGCCACAGCAACAACAGCGGCGCAAGCATCCAGTCGAGGATCTCGCCAAACAACGAGCGCTGGGCGCGCGGGGCGCTGTCCGCCATGGGTCAGGCCACGAGCCGTGTTGGCTGACGTGCCCGGTGGGTACTAGGCCGCAATCTTTTCCAGGCAGTACCCAAGGCGCACCGGACCCTGCTCAATCTTCTTGCGCAGTCGGTGGATATAGACCTCGATAGCATTGTTGCTGACCTCTTCGCCCCACTCGCACAGCCGCTCCACGAGCTGGTCCTTGCTCACAAGGCGTCCCGCACGTTGCAGCAGCACTTCCAGCAGGCTCAATTCACGCGCTGACAACTCCACCATCTGGTCGTTGAGATACGCCACACGCCCGGTGGCATCAAACGTCAGCGGACCATGCTTGAGGAGGCTTGACGCGGTGCCCAGGCCGCGCCGGGTGAGCGCACGCACCCGTGCTTCCAACTCGGCCAGCGAAAACGGCTTGGCCATGTAGTCGTCGGCGCCCAGGTCCAGCCCCTTGACACGCTGCTCCACGCTGTCGGCTGCGGTCAGTATCAGAACCGGCAGGCTGCTGCCCCGCCCGCGCAACTTGCGCAGCACTTCAAAGCCGTGCATGCGCGGCAGCCCCAGGTCCAGGATCACAAGGTCAAACTCGTGCGCGGCCAAGGCCGCGTCGGCCTCGGTGCCCGTGCTCACCTGGTCAACCGCGTAGCCGGCAGCCCGCAGTGAGCGCAGCAGGCCGTCAGCCAGAACCTGGTCGTCTTC
>CAZUKT010000465.1:3452-4026 GCA_964620975.1 uncultured Rubrivivax sp.
TGCGCATCGGTTTGTCTCCGCGTGGCCGTCGGTTTGCAGCCGCAGCACTTGTGTTACCAACATTCTAGGCAGGGCGCCAAAGCCAGACCGCCGGTGCGAAGCACGGCCCCAAAGGGTGACCCCAAGGAGTTACCCCAAAAGGACTGTACGAATATCCAGCTTTTGCGCCATAATTTGTGCACCCCAGGAGATCAACATGGACGCACCCGTGAAAGCGCTGAACACCGAAAAAGCCAAAGCCCTTCAAGCCGCCTTGGCCCAGATTGAAAAACAATTTGGCAAGGGCTCGATCATGCGCCTGGGCGAGGGCGAAGTCATTGAAGACATCCAAGTGGTTTCCACTGGGTCACTCGGGCTCGACATCGCGCTAGGCGTGGGTGGCTTGCCCCGTGGCCGGGTGGTTGAAATCTACGGCCCTGAATCGTCAGGCAAGACCACGCTCACGCTGCAGGTCATTGCCGAAATGCAAAAACTCGGTGGCACGGCCGCCTTCATCGACGCCGAACACGCGCTCGATATCCAGTACGCCCAAAAACTGGGCGTCAATCTGCAAGACCTGCTCATCAGCCAGCCC
>CAZUKT010000466.1:0-4010 GCA_964620975.1 uncultured Rubrivivax sp.
GTGTGTGCCCGGCGGCGTGGGCGTCGCGCAGGGCCATCACTTCGGCATGCGGGCCGCCGGCCTGCTGCGTGGCGCCACGGCCGAGCACGGTGCCGTCTGCCAGGCCCAGCACGCAGCCGACGCGTGGGTTGGGTTCGGTCAGGCCGAAGGAGGCTTCGGCTTGGGCCAGGGCCTCGGTGAGTCGGGTGTGGTCGAGAGGAGCCAATATTGCGGTGACTCTCGCGATGCGTGGGTTCAGAGGGGCTAGAGCGCGATCAGGCCTGCGTCGCTGCAGTGGAAGCTGTCGCTGTCGTCGCCGGCCCGGATAACCAGGAAGTTCTGGTTGGCAAGCGGCTCGCTCTGCAGCGTGTAGCCCGCAGGAGTGGCCGGGTACCGGCAAGCGCGCATCATGTCCTTTCTGGTGATGACGGGGTCGCTGGTGAATTTGTCGGACGGTTTGAACGACAGGAACCCTGTCCAGTACGGCGTGGTGAAGGGGATCACGGTCACCGGCACGGCGCAGTAATACACCGTGTAGTAGGGCGGGCCGCTGTTCACGTGTTCTACATTGCAGTCCACGCGTTGCGAACTGCCATAGTTGGCCACCACGACCACCCTATCTTTCGCTGGGTCGTCCTCGGGCTTCGACAGCGGGTTTGCTGCATCAGAGGCATCAGGTGCATTCGACTCGTCCAGCGAGTAACGCACAAAGCCCGAAACCAACACAGCCTTGTCCGATCCGCAGGTGACGTTGTCCGTGGTGGTGTCGTCATTGTCAAACACCAGGTCGTTGGTGCTTGTCGCGGTGTCGCTGTTGCACAGCGACACCAAGCCGGTGGTGTTATCGAATATCCACACCGCGCCCCCAGTGGCGCCGGGCGGTATGAAGCCACTGCGCCCGTCACCCAGTTGTTTGGCCCCTGGCGGTATGCTGCGGTTTCGGCCCCCCGGCTGCTGCAGCGCGTCACCGTCACCTGGCACCGTCATGGTGGCGGCCAGTTCAGGGGCAATGCCGGCCACGGCGGTGGACAGGCGCACCCGCTGCGTGTCGCCATTGCGGTCAACCCAGCTCATGTTGACGGTGAGCGACTTGCCTCGCCGTGGTGCTGCCAGGTCAGCAACGATGCGCTCCTGCGTGTAGGTGGCGTTGGTGCCCGTGATGTCAACCGACGTGGTGCCGGCGGTCAAGTCGGCAAAGGCAGTGCTGCCGGCCGTGGTGTTGAGCACCGTGAAGGCGCGCCAGCGTTCAATTTCTTGCTGCGCCCGGCGCACGGCCTCTGACCGCTGTTTGGCCACGTCAGAGCTGCCTCGCAGTGATGTTTGCAGGCTCACCAGACCGAGCATGCCGATGGACATCACGGCCAGCGCCACCAGCGCCTCTATGAGCGAGACGCCGCGTTGCCACTTGTTGGGGGCCTGGTTCATGGGGTGCCCTTGAAGTCGCGCCAGCCACCGCCCACACGCACCCAACTGCCGTAGTTGAGTCGGATCAGATCCAGCACGCTGCGCTGGTAGGTCACCACCAGTTCGCTGGTGGCTGCAGGCGTGCCGGCATAGGTGGTCTTGAGCACGCCTTCTGTCACCAGCGCGCCGTTGATGCGTGTAGTGGCATTGGGCAGCGCCACCGTGGCCACGCAGGTGGTGGGTGTGCAGGGCGTGGCTGCGGCTGCCTCGGTGCCCCGTACATAAACCATGCCGGTAATGGTGATGCCTGCGGACAAGGTGAGCTTGTCGCCGTTGACGATGAGCAGCACGGGGTCGGCTGCAGTGCCGACGTCTGCGTCCAGCGTCAGGTCACCGTTCACCCAGATCACACGGCGCGGGTTGGCTTCCAGCAGGTCAGAAATGGTCTCGGCCGCACGGATGCGCAGGCCCGGCTGCTGCAGGTAGGTATTGCGCTTCATGCCGAAGGTGGACACGAACATGCGCTCCCCTTCGGCTAGCGCGCCGGCGCCCGCCGCCACGGTGGACAGCGCCGCCAGCTTGACGTCACTTTCGGCAAAGCTCTTGGGGCTGGGTGTGCCTGGCACCGTGTCGGCAGCAATCTGCGCTTTTTGCAGCGCACCGATGGCCGCACCCGTGTTCACCGTGAACCCCCCGGCGCTCAGGTCGGTGTTGACGGCACGCAGTTTGGGCCTGCCCGGCGTGGTGTCGGGTTCCAGGCCCAAGCGGGCCGTGATGGCGGCCGCAGGGGGTGTCGTCAAACCACTGCGCAGGGCCAGCAGCACACGCACGGTGGCCAAACCCTCACCCATTTCACCGATGGGCTGGAAGCTCAGGCAGTCACCGCCACCGCCCGCTGCCAGATGTGTACAGCCACTGCTGCTGACGGCCAGCAGGCCGGGGGCGGGCGGCACGAAGGCTGTCCAGGGCGAAGTGATGGCCGGCGTGGGCTCGGGCGTGCTGAGCCAGACCCGGAAGGCCGGGAACGGGCCTGTACCCGTGGGCAGCGGCGAAGGGTCACCGGCGGTGCCGGCCGGGCATGCACAAGTCCAGCCGCTGTTGTTGAACACACACGTCGGCCACCAGTTGCCTGCCGTGCTGGTGCTTCGGGCCTAGGGGCTGACCATGCCCGTGTTGCTGATGGCGAGGTATCGCTGCTGAAAGCTGCCCGCCGTGGTGGAGTTGGCGCAAGAGGTGCTGACCTGGCCACTGTTGAGCTGTGCCAGCGTCCATTCGACGCCCGCCTCGGCGGCTTCAAACGCCAGCGTGCTGCGCGCCTGGTTGGCCGACGTCTTTTGCTCAAAGATGAGGTTGCGGCTGGCATAGGCGGCTGACAGCGACACCACAAACAGCAGCAGCATCACCACCACCAGCGACGCGACGCCGCGCTGCTGGGCTCGCAACTTCAGGCGCTGCGCGCCACGTTGACCGGGCATGAACGTGCCTTTCATGACGGACACACCGGCTTTGTGTTGTCGTCAAAGTGGACACCGTCATTGCGCAGCCGTACCCGGCTGACGACCGTGCGCGACACAGCGGCGTTGTTGGCGGCCTGGCCGGTGATGGACACGACGGCGTCCACCAGTTTCACGGTGGGCCAGCAGGCCTGCGTGTTGCCGGCACACAAACGTGGGCAGGCGAGCTGTTCGCTGGCCACGGCCTGCAACGTAACCGTGAACGCAGTGATCTTGAGCGTGTTGCGGTCGGTCAGGTCTTGAACGGGAGCGTTGCCGATGCGCTGCTTGATGGTGTAGCTGCTGAGCTGGTAGCCGAAGTCGGCGGTATCGCCAAGAAAGCGCTCGTAGTTGTAGCTGACAACATCGCCCGAGACGGGAGGATCACGCAGGCCGGCGCGCAGGTTGGGCACGGGCTCTGTGGCGGGCGATTGCGCCGACCAGATGAGCTTTTCAGCCTGCGGCCTGTAGCCCGCACGGCGCAGTTCGCGGGTAATGATGTCGGCGGCGGCACGCAGGTCTTGCTGCACCTGCGTTTCCACCAGAAGCTGGCGGTTGCCTGCCAACTGGGAGGCCGCCAACATGGTGGCGCCGGCCACAATGAACAGGCCCACGGCCACGCCGACCATCAACTCCACCAGTGACAGGCCACGCTGGTGCCGGCGGCCGGCGCTAGGGCAAAGGGTCTTCATGGCTGGCACGCCCCCATGCCTGAATAGCTGCCACCGCCCTGCGCGCACGACTGCGGACGCCCGGCTCTGTTGATCACAACTCGAATGGACGGCCCCGTTGTGGCCCCAAGCTTGCCGACCTTCACCCAGACGTTGGACTGCGGTGGTGGCGGTACGTAGTACACGCTGGTGGCAAAGGCAGAAAGCGCGCTGCCCGTGGCCGGGTCGAAGGCAATCTCGGCATCGATCGCTGAGTTGGCCGCCAGGTTGGCGGGTGACGTGAGGTTGACCGGGAACAGCGTCACGCCCTCGCCGCGCGCCAACTGAACGGTGCGGAGCTCTTTGTCATCGGCGCTGCTGCATCGGCTGCCTGGCGCCGCCGAGCAATCGCAGGTGCACACCGCCGCCGACGCCGGGCTGCAGGTGTGGACGATGTAGCAAGTCATCCCATCGGTGACGGTCT
>CAZUKT010000467.1:0-4009 GCA_964620975.1 uncultured Rubrivivax sp.
GTACAGCCTGTACTGCGCGGTGATCGTGAAGAAGGTCGATGCGCAAACCCGCGCAAAGACCAGCATCAACGAACTCTTCCGCGCCTGATCAACCGCCTGGGAGGGCACAGAGCATGGCCAACAACCTGGAACGTGTGCTGCGCCTGATGGCGGAGAAAAACGCGTCTGACGTGTACATGTCGGCCAACACGCCGATCCTCATCAAGATCAACGGTCAGATCCTGCAACTGTCTGACCAGGTGCTCACCACCAACCAGACGCGCCAATTGCTGGCCGAACTGCTGGCGCCGCAGCAGATGGAAGAGCTTGAAGACACGGGCGAGCTGAACGTGGGCATCAGCCTGCCGCGGGTGGGCAGCTTCCGCTTGTCAGCCTTCAAGCAGCGTGGCTCCATTGCGGCGGTGTTCCGCTGCATCCCGTTCCAGATCCCCAGCCTCGATTCGCTGGGTGTGCCGCCCATGCTGTCGCAACTGGTGACGGAAAAGCGCGGCCTTATCCGGATGGTGGGCGCCACGGGCACTGGCAAGGGCCGCACGCTGGCGTCGATGCTCGAATGGCGCAACCAGCAGATGAGCGGGCACATCCTGACCATCGAAGACCCCATCGAATTCCTCTTTTCCAACAAGAAGAGCATCGTCAACCAGCGTGAAGTTGGCCGCGACACACAAAGCCTGCAGGTGGCGCTGAAAAACGCGCTGCGGCAGGCGCCTGACTGCATCCTGATCGGCGAAATCCGAGACCGCGAAACCATGAGTTCAGCGCTGAGCTATGCGCTGTCGGGCCACCTGGTGCTGGCCACGCTGCATGCCAACAACAGCTACCACGCGCTGGGGCGCATCCTGTCGTTTTATTCCCCCGAGGCGCGGCCCACGCTGCTGTCAGACTTGGCCGCCGGCCTGCGTGCCATCGTCTCGCAGCGGCTGCTTCGCTCCAACAGCGGCGGGCGCTTGCCAGCGGTAGAAGTGCTGCTCAACACCAAGCTGGTGTCGGAACTGGTGGAAAAGGGCGACCTGTCCGGCGTCAAGGAGGCGGTTGAAAAGTCGCTCGCCGAAGGCTCACAGACCTTTGAGATGGACATCGCCCGCCTCATTGGCGAAGGTGTGGTGTCGCGCGATGAAGGCCTGGCCCACGCCGATTCACCCACCAACCTGCTGTGGCGCTTGCAAAACGACCAGGCGCCGGCCTCACGCGTGGCGCCAAAGAAGGAAGAGCCCGAAACGGCCACCTTCACCGAATTGACCATCGACGTGCGGCCTGAAGAAACCCGCCCCGCCACCCCCTTGCCTTGGGTGCCGCAGAAGTGACCCGCACCCCGCTCAAACACGACGCGAACGCGGCACTGCGCCTGACCGAAGCACTGATCGCCTGCCGCTCGGTGACGCCCGCCGACGGCGGCAGCCACGCATTGCTGGCGGCCCGGCTGCAAGCGGCGGGCTTTGTGTGCGAAACCCTGGACGCCGGCCCTGACGACGACCGTGTGGCCAACCTCTGGGCCGTGCACCAGGGCGGCCCGCCCGGCCCCACGCTCGTGCTGGCCGGCCACACCGACGTGGTGCCCAGCGGCCCGCTGGACCATTGGCACAGCGACCCCTTTGTGCCCACCCACCGCAACGGCCGCCTGTATGGGCGTGGCGCCGCCGACATGAAAACCGCCGTGGCTTGCATGGCCGTGGCGGCCGAAGAGTTTGTGGCTGCCAACCCTGCACACGCGGGCACCGTGGCCCTGCTGCTGACCAGTGACGAAGAAGGCCCATCACTGCACGGCACCCAGCACGTGGTGCGGGTGCTGGCCCACCGCGGTGTGCAGTTTGACGCCTGCATCGTGGGAGAGCCCACGTCAGTCAACCGCGTGGGTGACATGGTCAAGAACGGCCGGCGTGGCACGCTTTCAGGCCGGCTGCTGGTCAAGGGTGTGCAGGGCCACATTGCCTACCCACAACTGGCACGCAACCCCATCCACGTGTTTGCCCCGGCGCTGGCTGAACTGGCTGCCATGCGCTGGGACGAAGGCAACACCTACTTTCTGCCCACCAGCTGGCAAGTCAGCAACATCCACGCCGGCACGGGCGTGGGCAATGTGATCCCGGGCGAACTGGTGGTGGACTTCAACTTCCGCTTCAGCACCGAAAGCACGCCCGAATCGCTGAAGCACCACCTGGTGGCGGTGCTGGCGCGCCACGACGTGGAACATGACATCGTGTGGACGCTGGGCGGTGAACCCTTCCTCACCGAGCCCGGCACCTTGCACCAGGCGTTGGCGGCCGCCATAGAGGCTGAATTCCGCATCAAGCCCCAGCTCAGCACCACGGGCGGCACGTCCGACGGCCGCTACATCGCCCGTGTGTGCCCGCAGGTGATGGAGTTTGGCGTCAGCAATGAAAGCGCGCACAAGATTGATGAATGGGTGGAAACGGCCGCCATAGAGCCGCTGAAAAACGTCTACCGGCGGACGCTGGAAACGTTTCTCCAGCCATGAAGCTGACAGCCCTTGTGCAGCGTGCCGCCGCACGCCTGCAAGACGCGGGCGTGAGTTTTGGCCACGGCACCACAAATGCGTTTGACGAAGCCGCGTGGCTGGTGCTGTGGAAGCTGGCACTGCCGCTGGACGCGTTGGACGAACACGCCCAGGACAAGGTGCCGTTGGCTGACCAGGCTGCCGTGGACGCGCTCATCACTACACGCATCCAGACCCGCCGCCCCGCCGCCTACCTGACAGGCGAAGCCTGGCTGCAAGGTGTGCCCTTCTTCGTGGACGAACGGGTGATCGTGCCGCGCTCGCTGATTGCCGAGCCGCTGGCCGACGGCACGCTGGACGTGTGGCTGGACGAGCACACACACGACGTGCTGGACCTGTGCACCGGCAACGGCAGCCTGGCCGTGCTGGCGGCCCTGGCCTGGCCCGAGGTGCGCGTGGTGGGCACCGATCTGTCTGCCGACGCCTTGGCCGTGGCCGCCACCAACGTGGCACGCCACGGCCTGCAAGGGCGCGTCACGCTGGTGCAGGGTGACGGCCTGGCGGCCGTGCCGCAGCAGCGCTTTGACCTGATCTTGTGCAACCCACCCTACGTCAACCAGGCCTCGATGAACGCCCTGCCCGCCGAGTACAGCGCCGAACCCGCTCTGGCCTTGGCCGGCGGTGTCGACGGCATGGACTTCATCCGCCGCTTGCTCGCACAAGCCAGTGGCCACCTCAGCGAGCACGGTGTGCTGGTGCTGGAAATCGGCCACGAACGTGCCCACTTCGAGGCCGCGTTCCCGCGCTGGCCCGTGGTGTGGCTGCCCACCAGCGCTGGCGACGACCAGGTGCTGCTCATCGAACGAAAAGACATCCCATGATCACGCTGCGCAACATCACCCTCAGGCGAGGCACCAAGGTCGTGCTGCAAGGGGCCAGCGTGACGCTGCAACCGGGCGAAAAGGTGGGCCTCATCGGGCGCAATGGCGCCGGCAAGTCGAGCCTGTTTTCGCTCATCACCGACCGGCTGCACGCCGACACCGGCGACGTGGAAATCCCCCCCCGTTGGCGCGTGGGTGAAGTGGCCCAGGAGATGCCCGAAACCGAAGACGGCGCCACCGACTTTGTGCTGCAAGGCGACATGCCGCTGATGGCGGCCGAGGCCGAACTGGCCGCCGCTGAAGCCAGTGGCGACGGCAACGCCATGGCGCACGCGCACTTGTCGCTGGACGAAGCTGGCGCCTTTGACGCCCGCGCCCGCGCCCAGGCGCTGCTGCTGGGCCTGGGCTTCAAGAACGACCAGGTGGATGCCCCGGTCAACAGCTTCAGCGGCGGCTGGCGCATGCGGCTGCAACTGGCGCGCGCGCTGATGTGCCCGGCCGAGTTGCTGCTGCTCGACGAGCCCACCAACCACCTGGACCTGGACGCGCTGGTGTGGCTGGAAGCCTGGCTCAAGCGCTTTGACGGCCTGATGATCATCATCAGCCACGACCGCGAGTTCCTGGACGCCATCACCCGTGTCACCGTGCACCTGGACGAGTGCACGCTCACGCG
>CAZUKT010000468.1:0-253 GCA_964620975.1 uncultured Rubrivivax sp.
ACGTGCTGGAGATCGTGGCCAAGGAAAAACCGCTGGGCGTGATCGTGCAATACGGCGGCCAGACGCCACTGAAGCTGGCGTTGGACCTGGAGCGCGCCGGTGTGCCCATCATTGGCACCAGCCCCGACAGCATCGACATCGCCGAAGACCGCGAGCGCTTCCAGAAACTGCTGCACAAGTTGGGCCTGAAGCAACCGCCCAACTGCACTGCACGCACCGAAGAACAGGCGCTGGCGCTGGCGCAGGAGATTGG
>CAZUKT010000468.1:263-3992 GCA_964620975.1 uncultured Rubrivivax sp.
GCGCCCGAGTTATGTGCTGGGCGGCCGTGCCATGGAAATCGTGCACGGCGACAAGGACCTGAACCGCTACATGCGCGAAGCCGTGCAGGTGAGCGAAAAGTCGCCCGTGCTGCTGGACCGGTTTCTGGACGACGCCATCGAGGTCGACGTTGACTGCATTGCCGACGCGGCGGGCGACGTGATGATCGGCGGCATCATGGAACACGTGGAAGCGGCCGGTATCCACAGCGGCGACTCGGCCTGTTCGCTGCCGCCTTACACGCTGAGCAAGACGCTGCAGGACGAAATGCGCCGCCAGGCTGCGGTAATGGCCAGGGCGCTGAAGGTGGTGGGCCTGATGAACACCCAGTTTGCCATCCAGGGCGAAGGTGACGATGCCGTGGTCTACGTGCTGGAAGTCAATCCGCGCGCCTCACGCACGGTGCCTTTTGTCAGCAAGGCCACAGGCCAGTCGCTGGCCAAGATTGCGGCCCGTTGCATGGCGGGGCAGTCTCTCAAGTCGCAGACCTCGGCCGACGGCAAGCCGCCACGTGAGGTGATCCCGCCTTACTTCAGCATCAAGGAAGCGGTGTTCCCGTTCAACAAGTTCCCGGGTGTGGACCCGATCCTGGGGCCTGAAATGCGTTCCACGGGCGAGGTCATGGGTGCCGGCCGCACCTTTGGCGAAGCCATGTTGAAGAGCCAACTCGGCGCAGGCGCACGCTTGCCGAGCAAGCGCACGGTGGTCATCACCGTGAAGAACAGCGACAAACAGCGTGCTGTGGCTGTGGCCGCCGATCTGGTGGCGCTGGGCTTCAAGCTCGTGGCCACCAAGGGCACGGCTGCGGCCATTCAGGCGGCAGGCCTGCCCGTGGGCGTGGTCAACAAGGTCAAGGACGGCCGGCCGCACATTGCCGACATGGTCAAGGCTGGTGAGATTCAACTCGTCTACACCACGGTGGACGAAACGCGCACGGCGATCGCCGACTCGCGCTACATCCGCACGGCTGCGCTGGCCAACCGCATCACCTACTACACCACCATGGCCGGTGCCGAGGCAGCCACTGAGGCGCTCAAGCACCAACACGGGTTGACGGTGCACGCCTTGCAAGACCTGCACCGCGAACTGCACTAAACTCGCGCCCGTCGTCCGCCGCAGGCTGCCCCACCGGGCCCCTGCGGCGGATTCACTTTTATCTGCCGGATTCCCAAATGGTCACCATCCCCCTCACGCGTCGCGGCGCCGAATTGCTCAAAAGCGAACTGCACCGGCTCAAGTCGGTGGAACGCCACGCCGTCATCCAGGCCATTGCCGAAGCACGTGCCCAGGGTGACTTGTCCGAGAACGCCGAGTACGAGGCGGCCAAGGACAAACAGGGTTTTGTAGAAGGCCGCATCAAGGAACTGGAATCCAAGCTGGCCGCTGCCCAGGTCATAGACCCCAGCACGCTGGACGCCGACGGCAAGGTGGTGTTTGGCGCCACGGTGGACCTGGAAGACGAGGCCACGGGCGCCAAGGTGAGCTACCAGATCGTGGGTGACGACGAGGCTGACCTGAAACTGGGCCTCGTGTCCATCAGCAGCCCGATTTCTCGCGCGCTGATTGGCAAGGCCGCTGGTGACGTGGCCGAAGTGCAGGCGCCAGGTGGCGTCAAGCACTGGGAAATCATCGACGTCCGCTACACCTGAAGACCGTCTTGGACCGCGCCAGGCGACTGCTCCCGGCCCTGTGGCTGGGCGTTTTGCTGTGTGTGGCCTTGCTGGCCACACCGGCGCCCTTTGCCTTGCTGACGCAAGCCGATGCCGGCCGCGTGGTGGGCCGCATGCTGGCGCAAGAGGCCTACGCCAGCCTGGCGCTGGGCGTGGTGATGCTGGTGCTGGAGCGGCTGAACACCCGGGGCGGTGCCGCAGCCGGGCAGGGGTCTGAACTGAGTCCGGGTCTGCTGCTGGCGCTGGGTGCAATCTTTTGCACCGTGGCGGGCTACTTTGGGCTGCAGCCCGTGATGGTGGCCGCCAAGGCGGGGCAGGGCCCACTCAGCTTTGGCCAGTTGCACGCCTTGAGCGCGGCCTTCTACATCGCCAAGACCGCCTGCGTGGCGGCGCTGGCGTGGCGTGCGGCTGCTACTCGGCTGCAGTCTTCTTGATGCTTGTGGTGCGGCGCCGATTGCGTTTGATCTGGCCGCCGGCCGTGACACGTTCATTGCCAAAGACCTTGACCTTCTTGACCGTCGCGCGGTGGTTGCCGCTCTTGGAAAAGCTCACGATCTTCACCATGCGTGGGCCCGGCTGGCGGTCGTCGCGCTCGGCTTTTTCCTTGGGCGGTATCGGCCGCCACAGCACCAGCAGCTTGCCGATGTGCTGTATGGGCGCGGCGCCTAACTTGTCGGCCAGCGCGGACAGCATGGCTTCACGCGCGGGGCGGTCGTCTGAAAACACCCGCACCTTGATCAAGCCATGAGACTTGAGTGCGGTGTCGACTTCTTTTTCAACGCCGGGCGTGAGCCCGCCGCCGCCGATCATGACGACCGGGTCGAGGTGGTGGGCGCTGGAGCGGTGCTCCTTGCGTTCGGCGGGGGTAAGCTGTATCGCGGTCATCCGCCTATTATCGGTTGCACATGAAGGTCACTACCAAAAGCAAGAAGGTCAACAAGGCGTGGCTCAACTACCACGTCAACGACCCCTACGTGAAGTTGGCGCAAAAAGACGGTTATCGGGCCCGCGCCGCCTACAAGCTCAAAGAGATCGATGAGACCCTGCGGCTGATCCACCCGGGCCAGGTGGTGGTGGATCTCGGCTCGGTGCCCGGCGCCTGGAGCCAGTACCTGCGTCGCCGGTTCGCACCCGCGGGTGCGGCCGTGGGTGCGCTCAACGGCACGCTCATTGCACTGGATCTGCAAGAGATGGAACCCATAGAAGGCGTGGCCTTCATCCTGGGTGACTTTCGCGAAGACGCGGTTGCGCAGTCGCTGACCGACATGCTGGCCGGCCGGCCCGTGGACGTGGTGCTGTCTGACATGGCGCCCAACCTTTCGGGCATCGAGTCTTCAGACGCGGCCCGTGTGGGGCATTTGGTGGAACTGGCGCTGGACTTTGCCGTGCGCCACCTTCGGCCCGACGGGGCGCTGGTGGTCAAGACCTTCCATGGCAGTGGCTACAGCCAACTTGTGAAACTCTTCAAGGACACCTTCAGGGTGGTCAAACCCATCAAGCCCAAAGCCTCCCGCGACAAATCTGCAGAAACCTTTCTTGTCGGGGTGGGTCTCAAGCCACGTTAAGGTGTCATGCCTGACCCGAAAACCGTGCATCTGCGCCACCTTTGCCACGTGGCGGCGGGGCCTCAACAACCCGGTAAAAAGCCTTGTCTGAACTAGAATCGTCCCTATATGCCGTGGAATCCGGCGCGTCGTGTCCGACGTGCGGTACCGCCGAACTGGAAAAGGAGCCGCGGTGAACAATCAATGGTTCTCAAAAGTCGCTGTGTGGTTGGTGATCGCCTTGGTGCTGTTCACCGTTTTCAAGCAATTTGACCGGGGTGCGACGGCGGGCAACCAGATCGGTTACTCCGAATTCCTGGATGAAGTGCGTGGCAAGCGCATCAAGACCGTCACGCTGCAAGAAAGCCCTGGGGGCGGTACCGAAATCATCGCCACCACGTCCGACGACAAGAAGCTCCGCAGCACGGCAACGTACCTCGACCGAGGCTTGGTCGGCGACCTCATCGCTGCCGGCGTCAAGTTTGACGTCAAGCCA
>CAZUKT010000469.1:0-3991 GCA_964620975.1 uncultured Rubrivivax sp.
TCAAGCGCCGGGGCATCAGCGTGCTGCTGGTGGAGCAAAAACTCACCATCGCGCTGGAGGTGGCCGACCGCTGCCTCGTCATGGGCCACGGCCAGATCGTGTTTGAAGGCACGCCGGCCGAACTGCGCGCCAACAGCTACATCCGCAAGGAATGGCTCGAGGTCTAGCCTGCCCGGCACGGCGCAGCCGCCGCAAGCGCTGACGCACAGAGGCCGAGCGTTGCCGGGCGTGATGAGCCGGCATGTTTGAAGGCATCCCCGTCTCCCCGTCGCTCAGTTGAAGGCGCCCGCCAACGAGCCCGTGCCGGGCCCTGGCGTGCCACCTGCGCTGCGCCCCTGGCGCTGCTGCAGCGTGGCCAGGGCGGCCCGGGCGCCAGCGCTGTCTGCGCCGCCCGGCCCCAAGCGTGCGCCCAGGTAGGCGCGCACGGCATCCAGCGGGTGCGGCGCGGGCAGGCCCTGCGGCCGCCTTGTGTCGGCCTGGGCCAAGGCGTCAGCGGCGCCAGGGTCGCCCATCAGCACCAGCGTCCAGGCCAGGTCCAGTGCCGATGTCCAGGCCGGCAGCACACGTTTTTCAGCGGCGCGGTCAAGCCACGTCATGCGCTGCTGCAGCAGCACGCGGCTGCGGGGCAAGTCACCTTGCAGCCGGGCCACCTGGCCCTGGATCTGCGCCATGCGGCTCGCCAGCGTCTGGTCTTGCACCAGGCGCAGGCCGTTGTCGGCCTGCAGCGGTGCCAACGCCTCGGCGGCCAGCGTGGCGTCGTCCAGCAGCAAGGCCAGGCGCACAAGGTTGATATGGATGTCATTGGCCACGTAGCCCAGGCGCGCCGCCTGGGCCTGGGCCGTGGCCAGCAGTTCACGGGCGCGCTGGCGCAGTGTGTCGGGCTCGGCCGCGTGCGCCTGGCCCTCGGCCAGCAGCACGTGCACTTGCAGCGGCAGCAGCACGGCGGGGTGTTCCACCTTGGCGGCCAGGGCGCGGGCCAGGTTGTCCTGCCGCTGTGCCAGCGCCTGGCGGTACTGGCCGATGTCGGTGTGGTAGCGGGCCAGTTCAATGCGCATGCCGGCAGCCATGTCGTTGCCGGGCCCCAGCAGGCGGTCCATGTCGGCCAGCAGCGCCTGGGTGCGAGCTTCGATGCCGTCGTACAAGGACAAACGCGACTGCACCGCAATGGTGTTGCGCCGCAAGACCAGCACGATGGGCGCGTTGGCCAGTTCCGGGTCCGTCCACCAGCGTTCGGTGGCGCGCAGTGCGGCCTGGGCTTCAAGCAGCCGGCCCTGGCCCACACGCAGCACCTGCAGGTGGTTCAGGTGTGACAGCCGCTCTTCGCTGCCGGGTGCGAAGGCCGCTTCGGTCAGCGCTCCGGCCTCGGCCAGTATGCGGTCGGCGTCGTCAAAGCGGCCTACGCGGGAATAACTGCCGTGCAGCACGTACAGCAGTTGGCGGTATTCGGGGCTCTGGCGGCCAAATGCCTGGCTGAACGGGGTGCGCAAGGGCTCCAGCACGGTGATCGCCTTGTCAAACAAGCCCTGCACCTGGTAGGTGCGGGCCTGTTCAGAGCGTGCACGCAGTGTGCTTGGGTCACTGGCGCCCAGCAGTTGCGTGCTCAGTGCCACCTGCTCGTCGCGCAGTGGCATGGCCACGTCAAAACGGTTGAGCTGGTGGTAGGTGTCGGCCAGCACCTGCAGCAGGCGCAAGCGCGTGGCCGGGTCGTCGGCAAACTGGCCCGGCAGCGACACACGGCTGGCATCCAGCAACTGCAGCACGGTGGGCCAGGTGCCCCCGTGGCGGTCGGGGCTGGCGGATGCCAACAACTCGGTCAGGTAGGTGGTGACGGCGTCACTTTGGCTCGCCGCCTGCTGTGCGCGCTGCCATTGCCAGGTGGCGGCGGCCAGGCCCAGCGCCAGGCTCAGCACCACGGCGGCCACACCACCGGCGGCCACGGCATTGCGGCGCAGCCACAGGTGGGTGCGGTGGCGCCAGTGGTCACGCTGCGCGCTCACCGGGCGGTGGCCCAGCCAGGCCTGCAGGTCTTCCATGAAAAGGCGCACGCTGCCGTAGCGCTGCGTGGGGTCCTTGCGCAGGGCCTTGGCGACGATGGCTTCCAGGTCGCCCATGGCGCGCCTGGCGTCGGTGGGGCGGCCCGGGCCCAGTTCAGCGTCGGCCTCGGCCAGCGGCCGGCCGGCGGCCAGCAGCGCACCCAGGCGGTGGGGTTCGTCATGCAGCACGGCACGCTCGGCGGCCAGCCGGGTGGCATTGCGCGGCGTGAAGGGCAGGGTGCCGCTGAGCAGTTCAAACAGCATCACGCCCAGTGAAAACACGTCGGCCCCGGTGCCACTGCGTGCACCCAATATCTGCTCGGGGGCGGCGTAGCCCAGCGTCAGGCCGCGGCCAGTCTGGCGTGTGAGTTCGGTATCCACGGGTTCACCGTCATCCAGCAGCCCGGCAATGCCAAAGTCAAGCAGCTTGGGCTCACCACCGGGCGTGACCAGCACGTTGGACGGCTTTAGGTCGCGGTGCACGATGAGCTGCGCGTGCGCGTGGTCCACCGCGTCGGCCATGCGCAGCAGCAGGCGCACACGTTCGGCCACGGTGGGGCAGTGGTGGCGCACATGGTCCACCAGATGGCTGCCTTGCACGTATTCCAGCACCAGGTAGGCCTGGCCCTGGTCCATGCCGGCGTCCAGCAGCCGCGCCACGGCCGGGTGGTTCAGGCGCGCCAGGGCGGCACGCTCGCGCGCAAAACGGGCCTGCAGGCTGGCCGCGTCCAGGTCGCTGCGCAGCAGCTTGATGGCGGCGTGGGCGTCATACAGGCCGTCGGCCCGGCGCGCCAGCCAGACCTGGCCCATGCCGCCTTCGCCAATCTTGCGCAGCAGCAGCCAGGGGCCACGTTGTGTGCCGGTCAGGCGGGCGGCGTCGGCCGCTTCGTCGTGGTGCAGCGCGGCGTCCAGGTGTTGGCTGAAGCTGGCCAGGTCGGGCACGGTGGTGCGCGGGTCGGCGTGCTGGCCCGCCGCCGGGCGCAGCAGGGTCTGCAACTGCAGGCCCAGTGCCGGGTCACGTTCCAGCCACGCGGCCAGCCAGGCGGCGCGGTCGGCGGCCGGCAGCGCCAGGGCTTCGTCGAGCAACTGGGACAGGTACTGCCAGCGGGTGCGGTTCATCGTCATGCAGGATCAGACGGAATTGGCGCCAGGGTTGCGACAGCCCAGGCAGCGCGCACGCTCAATCGTCGTCGCCAAGCAGGCTGCGCAGCAGGGCGCGGGCCTTGGTCAGGTCGCGGTTGACGGTGCGGCTGGACTGCGCGCGCAGCGCGGCCACCTCGGCAATCGTCAGGCCGGCAAAGTGCAGCATTTCCACCAGTTCGTACAGCGCCGGGTCCAGCGCGGCCATCTGGCGCAAGGCACGGTCCACGGCCAGCATGTCGGCGGCCGGCATGGCCGGTGCCGGCACGTCGGCGGCGGCCGACAGCGTGTCCATGAGCAGCGCGCCACCGCGCTTGTCGGCCGCCTGGCTGCGCAAGTGGTCTATCACCACCGAGCGCAGCACCTGCCCGACGTACGCAAAGAAGTGGCCGCGTGTGTCACCTTGCAGACCTTCCTTTTCGGCCAGGCGCACAAAACCTTCGTGCACCAGTGCCGTGGTGTTGAGCCCGGCCACGCCGCCCGCGTGCACCAGCCGCGCACGCGCCACCCGCTTGATCTCGGGGTACAGGCGGGCATACAGCCTGGGCAGTGATTCGGTGGGGTCCACCCCCTGGGCCGTGTCTGGCGGGAGCGTGTCGGGGCTGGGTAGCGGCATCTGGGGCAGGGTTGCGCGGGTGCGGCAGGCTACTCCTTGTGGCGGTGGGCCGGGGCGGGCAGCCGACCGCAGAGGTGGCTGGGTGGTGTGGTTGGGTTCTGTCGCGCCCCACGCGGCCGCACTGCGGCCTATTCCAGATCGGCGCGGCCCGCCATGACCATGTGCTGCCGGCTGCTGTTGATCATCAGCACGTTCCAGCGCC
>CAZUKT010000470.1:0-3983 GCA_964620975.1 uncultured Rubrivivax sp.
GTGATGCCGATTTCGCTGGTGTAGCGGCGGGTCATGCGCTCCAGCTCTTTCCTGGACAGCAGCTTGGGGTCCACGCGGATGCCGCCCTTGGCGCCGCCATAGGGCAGGTTGACGGCGGCGTTCTTGATGCTCATCCAGGCCGAAAGCGCCATCACCTCTTCCAGCGTCACGTCGGGGTGGAAACGCACGCCGCCCTTGCCAGGGCCGCGGCTCATGTTGTGCTGCACACGGTAGCCCTCGAAGTGGGCCACGTCGCCGTTGTCCAGCTCGATGGGGATGTCCACGATCAGCGCACGCTTGGGGCGCTTGAGCGTTTCTACCCAGCGCGCCAGGTGCCCCAGGTAGGGCACCACACGGTCCACCTGCATCAGGTAGGTGCCCCAGGGGCTGTCGGCGGTGGGGTGAACGTAGGACAGGGGCTCGGTCGTCATTGAGGGTCTCCGTTTTGCTTTTGCCTTGCGGCAGACAAGGGGTGGCGCGGTGCACTTTGTGGGTGGCCACGCTCAAGGCCGCCACTTTAGTGGCGCGGCGGCCGAATTTGTCACCATCTGCCATGCCGGCTTTGCATGGCGCACGTGGGCCGGCGGCATTGCCCCGACGCGCCGTTGGCTGACGTTGTTCCATCGCGGTGAGTAGCGCCCGAGTAGCGCCTGGGCTGCGGCGTGCGGCTGGCTACACTGCCGCGCATGAATCCTCTGCGCATTGCATTCGTCGGCGGCGGCAACATGGCGTCGGCCCTGATCGGCGGGCTCATTCAGGCCGGCCGGCCGGCCGAGTCCATCGTGGTGGTGGAGCCTTTTGAGGCCCAGCGCGACAAGCTTGCCCAGGCTTTTGGCGTGTTGGCGCAGCCCGTGGCTGACGAGCGGCTGGCGGGCGCAGGCCTGGTGGTGTGGGCCGTGAAGCCGCAGATGTTTGCCGAGGCCGCCGCGCCCTGTGCGCCCTATGTGGGCCAGGCCTTGCAGCTCAGCGTCATGGCCGGTGTGCGCAGCGACACGATCGTGGCCGCCAGCGGCAGCGCGCGTGTGGTGCGCGCCATGCCCAACACGCCGGCGCTCATCGGCCAGGGCATAACCGGGCTGTATGCGCGGCCCGCAGTGGAGTCGGCCGCACGCACGCAGATCGAGGTGCTGTTTGAACCCACCGGCCGCACACTTTGGGTGGCGCATGAAGACGACCTCGACGCCATCACTGCCTTGTCGGGTTCAGGCCCGGCCTATGTCTTTTACTTTCTTGAAGCCATGATGCAGGCCGCCACTGAAATGGGGCTCAGCGAAGCGCAGGGCCGCTTGTTGGCGCAGAGCACCTTTGCCGGCGCCACGGCACTGGCCATGCAAAGCCCGCTGCCGCCGGCCACGCTGCGTGAGCAGGTCACCTCCAAGGGCGGCACCACGCAGGCGGCGCTGCTGTCGCTGCAAGCCAGTGGTGTGAAGGCAGCGTTTGTGCGCGCGCTGCATGCCGCACGCGAGCGGGCGCAGGAGCTGGGGCGCGGCTGAGGGCGCAAAAACGTTCTAGAGAGCAAGCCTGCAAGGGCACGACGCAGGCGCCGGGGCCGCACTTGCCCCGTCAAGTGCTGGTGGCCTGCCGCTTCAGCGTGACGCTTGCTCGGCCGTCCACGTGGCCATGCGGGTTTCAAGCGCGGCCAGGGGTACCGAGCCCGTGGCCAGCACGGCGTCGTTGAAGTCACGCAGGTCAAAACGCGGCCCCAGTGTCAGTTCTGCATGTGCACGCAAAGCCGAAATGCGCAGCTGCCCGATCTTGTAGGCCAGCGCCTGCCCGGGCGTGCCGATGTAACGGTCAACTTCGTTGACGATGTCCTGCTCGGTCTTGGCCGTGTGCTGGGCGAAGTAGGCAATGGCACGCTCGCGGCTCCAGCCAAAGGCGTGCATGCCGGTGTCCACCACGAGGCGCACGGCGCGCCACATCTCGTAAGTGAGCTGGCCAAAGTGCTCATACGGGTCACCGTACAAGCCCATGTCGTGGCCCAGTTGCTCGGCGTACAGCGCCCAGCCCTCGCCGTAGGCCACAAAGTAGGCGGTCTTGCGGAACATGGGCATGTCGGGCAGTTCCAGCGCTCGCGCAAACTGAAAGTGATGTCCCGGCACGGCCTCGTGCAGGCTCAGCGCCATCATCTCCCAGGTGGGGCGGGTCTCGGGCTTGTACAGGTTGACGTAGTAGTAGCCCGGCCTGGCCTGCGTGTGTGGGCCTTCGGCGGCGCCGCCCTGGTAGTAGGCGGTGGTGGTGTCGGGTGCGATGTTGTCGGGGATGCCGCGCACGCCATAGGGCAGGCGCGGCAAGGTCTTGCTGATCTTCACCAACTCGGGGTCAATGCGTTTGGCCACTGCGCGATAGGTTTGCAAAAGTTCGGCTGGCGTCTTGGCAAAAAAGCGCGGGTGGGTGCGCAAGTGGTCAAAAAACGCAGCCATGGAGCCAACAAAGCCGGTTTTGGCCTTCAGCGCCTCCATGGCGGCTTTCAGCCGCGCCACCTCTTGCAGACCGGTGTCATGGATGACCTGCGGGCTCAACTCGGTGGTGGTGTAGCTGCGCACCAGCAGCGCGTAGTAGTCCGCGCCCTGGGGCAGCGCGCCCACGGCGATGCTGCTGCGCGTGTGCGGCAGGTAGTCGGCCAGAAAGTAGGCCTGCAGCCGGCGGTAAGCGGGCACCACCTGGTGGCGGATCAATGCCGTGGCTTGTGCGGTGAGTGATGCCTGCTCAGCCCCCGGCATGCCCGCCGGCATGCGCTTGAAGGGGTCGAAGAAGGGGCTCAGCGTGGCGTCGTCCACCACCTGCGCGGCCAGTTGTGCGGGTACGCGCTGCATCAGCACCCGCGGCGGCAAGTGGCCGGCCGCGCGGCCTTCTTGCAGCAGCACCAGGGTCTGTGCCACCAGCGTGGGCACGGCGGCCAGGCGCGCCAGGTACTGGCGGTAGTGCGCCACGCTGGCAAAGGGCATGGTCTGGGCGATGCCGTCGGCCGTCTGCACCCCGCCCTGGTGGCCGATGGGCTGCAGGTATTCGCGGAAGCGCTGGCGCGCCACGGCGAGCTGTAGCTGCCATTCAAAGGTGTCGTAGTGCAACTGGTCGGCCGCAGACAACACGGCGCGCGGGATGGCGTGCAACTGCTGCAAGGCCAGGCGGTCCGCCGCCTCGCGTGTGGCGATGGCAGCCAGGCTGAAGTCGGTCCAGCGGTCGTCGTAGCGGGTGTCGCCCTGGTAGCTGGCGGTCTCGGGGCTGTCTTGCAGGCCACGTTCCCATTCACTGGCAAACAGCGCGTGCAGGCGGCGGTGCGCGTCTTGCGCGTCGGCGGGCGGCTTCTGGGCGGGTGCGTGCATGGCAAGGCAACTCAGTCCGGCGCCAACCAACAGGTAGCGGCGTGTCAAGGTGGGGGCCAAGTGGGCCAAGTGGGCCATGTGGGGACTATCGCAAGGCCAGATCGGTGGCCACACCGGCAAACACCGCAAAGCCCAGCCAATGGTTGAGCTTGAAGGCCCGGAAACAATCGTCGCGCCGCCGCGTGCGGACCATGGTGTAGTGCCAAGCCGCTTGCGCCGCAGCCGCCGCCATGCCCAGCATGAAAACGGCGCCCAGGCCCAGCGCCTGGCCCAGCACCGCCCAAAGACCCAAAAACGCGCCGTAGAAGGCCATCACCCCGGCCACGTCAAAGCGGCCCAGGGTGATGGCCGAGGTCTTCATGCCGATACGCAGGTCGTCGTCGCGGTCGACCATGGCGTATTCGGTGTCGTAGGCCAATACCCAGCACAGATTGCCCAGCAGCAGCCACCAGGCGTGTGGTGGCACTGCCCCACCAATGGCGGCCAGGCTCCATTCGGTGCCGCCCAGCGCGGCGGCAAAGGCCATGGGGATGCCAAAGCTGAAGGCCACACCCAGCACCGCCTGCGGCATGGCCAGCACACGCTTGGCGTAGGGGTAGATCAGGGTCACGGCCAGCGCCGGAAACGACAGCAGCACGGCCGCCGGGTTGGTGGTGA
>CAZUKT010000471.1:0-3971 GCA_964620975.1 uncultured Rubrivivax sp.
CAGCCAGATCCCCGGCGGCATGATTTCCAACATGGAAAGCCAGCTCAAGCAGCAAAAGGCCTCTGACCGCTTGAAGGAGGTGCTGGCCGAAGTGCCCCGTGTGCGTGCCGATGCCGGCTACCCGCCGCTGGTGACACCGTCGAGCCAGATCGTGGGCACGCAGGCCGTGTTCAACGTGATGATGGGCCGCTACAAGGCCATGACGGGCGAGTTTGCCGACCTCATGCTGGGCTACTACGGCGCCACGCTGGGTGAACGCGCACCCGACGTGGTGGCGCTGGCGCAGGCACACGGCAAGAAGCCGCCCATCACGCAGCGGCCCGCCGACCTGCTGAAGCCCGAATGGCAGGCGCTGCGGCAGGCCGCGCTGGCGCTGCCCGGCTGCAACGGCAGCGACGAAGACGTGCTCACGCACGCCATGTTCCCGCAGGTGGCGCCCAAGTTCTTTGGCACGCGCGACGCCGGCCCCAAGAACCTGGGCCGCAGCCCAGAACCAGCCACACCCGCCGCCACGGCAGGCCCCAAAGCCGCCGCCGGCGCCGAGCCGCTGCGCACGGCCATCGTCTATGACGTCACGCTGGGCGGCCGTTCACGCCGCGTCACCGTGGCGCCCGTTGCCTAAGAAGTTGTCAGGACCGCAAACCATGAGCATGAAAGACAAGATCGCCGACCTGCACCGTCGCACCGACACCGCCCTGCAAGGCGGCGGTGCCGACAAGCTGGACAAACACCGCAAGTCCGGCAAGCTCACCGCGCGGGAACGCGTGGCTGCGCTGGTGGACGCCGACAGCTTTGACGAAGTGGGCCTGTTTGCGGCCCACAGCGCCACCATGTTCGGCATGGCCGGCAAGCTGCTGCCGGCCGACGGCGTGATTACCGGTGCGGCAGCCATTGGCGGGCGCCTGGTGCACGTGGCCAGCCAGGACTTCACGGTGGCCGGTGGTTCGGCCGGTGAAGTGCATTCCATCAAGATCGCCGACACCATGCGCGAAGCGTTGCGCACCGGTTCGCCCTTTGTCTGCATCAACGACTCGGGTGGCGCGCGGGTGCAAGAAGGCATTGGCTCGCTGTCGGGTTACGGCAAGGTGTTCAACGCCAATGTGCTGCTGTCGGGCGCGGTGCCGCAGGTGTCGCTGATCTGCGGGCCCTGCGCGGGTGGCGCTGCCTACAGCCCGGCGTTGACGGACTTCATCATCCAGACGCGCCAGGCGCAGCTTTTCATCACCGGGCCGCAGGTCATCAAGCAGGTCACGGGCGAGGTCGTCACCGCTGAACAACTGGGCGGCCCCGACACCCACATGGCGCGTTCGGGCGTGATCCACTTCATTGCCGAAGACGACCGCCACGCCGTGCTGCTGTGCCAGAAGCTGCTGTCGTTTCTGCCGTCCAACAACCTCGAAGACCCGCCGCGCCTGGAAGGCGACACCACCGTGGCGCCCGACCCGCTGCTGGAAACCATCGTGCCCGACGACGGCAAGAAGGGCTACGACGTGCGCCACGTCATTGCCCGTGTGGTGGACCGGGCCGACTTCATGGAAGTGCAGGCCGGTTTTGCGCCCAACATCGTGATCGGCTTTGCACGTGTCACCGGCTGCACGGTGGGCATCGTGGCCAACCAGCCCATGGTGCAGGCGGGGGCGCTGGACATCGACGCGTCCAACAAGTCGTCGCGTTTCATCCGCTTCTGCAACGCCTTCAACATACCGCTGCTGACCTTTGTGGACGTGCCCGGTTTCATGCCCGGGCTGGCGCAGGAATACGGCGGCATCATCCGCCACGGCGCCAAGATGCTGCATGCCTACGCGGCGTCCACCGTGCCCAAGATCACCGTGCTGCTGCGCAAGAGTTACGGCGGTGCCTACCTGGCCATGTGTGGCAAAGACCTGGGCGCCGACCGCGTGTTTGCCTGGCCCACGGCCGAGGTGGCAGTGATGGGCGCCGAGGGCGCGGCCGAGATCGTCTTTCGCAGAGAAATCGACCAGGCCGAGCACCCCGCACAAAAGCGCAAGGAACTCATCGCGCAGTACCGCCAGGCCTTCTCCAACCCCTACGTGGCGGCCGAACACGGCCTGGTGGACGCGGTAATCGAGCCCGCACAGACACGCCGCCACGTGGCGCAGGCGCTGGAGTACCTGCGCAACAAACGCGAACCCCGGCCGCACAAGAAACACGGGCTGATCCCGCTGTGAGCAACGACACCGTGGACCCCATCAACAACACCGATCTGGCCGCACTCATCAACGCCTTGCGCGCTGAAGTGCGTGGCCTGGCCAGCCGTGTGGCCACGCTGGAGCAAGGCCATGGCGGCGGCGCTGCAGCGGCGGCAGCGGCCGGGCCCGCTGCAATGTCTGCAGCAATGTCCGCAACGACGCCCGCAGCAACGTCCACCACCACAACGGCTGCCCCACCGGCAACAGCACCTGCAGCACCGCCGGCCAAGCAGCCCGAAGCCACCGAAGACGATCTGCTCGTCATTGCCGCTGCCGTGGCCGCCTACCTGGGGGTGCGCGCCCGCATCCGCCAGGTGCGGCTGATCCAGTCCACCGCGTGGGCGCAGGTGGGCCGCGCCACGGTGCATGCCTCGCACCGCGTGCACTGACGCCACCCATCGCATCAAGGAACCAAAGCGTGAAACTCAAGATCACCGTCGAAGACCGCACCTACGAGGTGGACGTGGAAGTGGCCGAAGCCGACCACGCCGTGCTGCCGCCTTCTTACCCCGTGGGCTCGGCGCTGCTCAGTGGCCAGGTGGCCAGCGCGCCGGTGGCCGCACCCACGCTGCCGGGTGCTGCGCCGCCGCAGGCCGTGGCCAATGAAGCCAAGGTGTGCCGCAGCCCGGTGTCGGGCATCGTCGTCAAGGTCATGGCCCAGGTGGGGCAGACGCTGCAGGTGGGTGACAGCCTGCTGGTGCTGGAAGCCATGAAGATGGAAACCGACATCTGCGCACCTGTGTCAGGCAAGGTGGCGTCCATGAAGCTCAAGCCCGGCGACAACGTGCAAGCCGGTGAGGTGGTGGTTGAATTTGAATGACGCCGGCCGCCGGCGCGGGCTATCTGCTTGCGCAGTTTATTTGCCTGCCGAGACCATTTTTGTATTCAACCGATATAAATCTCTGGCCATAGGTTTTGACGCCGGTCAAGGCCCGCAGAGGCCACCTAACCCACGATAGATAAGCGTTCTTGCCGGAATCAACTATTTCCAGGCGAACCACTCCCCGACCTGGAGCTCTACCGTGACCACCAAAGTGAATCCCCCTGCCGGCGCGGCCCAGGAAACCGTACCCGGGTGCGCCGGCCAGCCGGCATCGGCGGATCCTTCGCAGGCTGTGGCCAAGAGTTCGCGCCGCGGCTTTCTGCGCACGGGCGGGGTTGTCGGGCTGTCGTCGCTCATGGGCACGGCCACGCTGATGGCGCAGTCCAACGATACAAAAGCTGCGGTTCAGTGGGCCGAGCACTTCCAGAAAAACTATCGCCTGATGACGGCCGAAGAAAAGGCCGAAGCGCGGCTGCGGCTTGAAGTGCGCTACTCGTCGCAATACGGCAAGAAGGTGGTCGTCGACACCGCCGATGCGCAGCCCGGCATGCTCATGGGTTACGCCCTGAACATCCGCAAGTGCATAGGCTGCCGCCGCTGCGTGAAAGCCTGCGTGGAAGAAAACAACCAGTCGCGTGGCGCCCGGGCCGGCGAGCGCATTGAGTGGATTCAAGTGCTGCGCATGGAGCGCGGCGAGTTCACGGGCGAGAAGATGGACCACGGCTACCCTGAAGGCCTGGGCATCCAGGTGGGCGGCAATGCCTACACGCCTGCGGGCCAGGTGCTTGAGGGCCAGTACCACTACGAACCCGAAGCGGTGCCCGAAAAGGACGCCACCTACATGCCCATCGCCTGCATGCAGTGCGAAAAACCCCCTTGCGTGAAGGTGTGCCCGGTGCGCACGACCTACCGCGAGGCCGACGGCCCGGTGGTGATCG
>CAZUKT010000472.1:0-3965 GCA_964620975.1 uncultured Rubrivivax sp.
GGATGATGCCGCATGGCAGCGCCCCCCAGGGCCTGCAAACGCGGGGCGGCCGCCTTCAGCCCAGCAGCGCCAGCGCGTCGCGTGCCGCCACGCGGCCTTCGTCGGTGGGCACCACCCACACCTCTACCGTGCTGTCTGCCGCGTGAATGGCGGCCACGGCATTGCCGTCCGTGGCCAGGTTGGCGGCGGCATCGATGCGCACACCCAGGTAGCCCAGCGCGGCGCCCACGTCAGCCCGCAGCGCGGCGTCGTGTTCGCCAATGCCGCCGGTAAAGGCCAGCACGTCCAGCCCGCCCAGGCAGGCCACCAGCGCGCCGCTTTCACGCACCACGCGGTAAGTGAAGAGCTCGATGGCGCGTTGGGCCCCGGGCTCGGTGCTGGCGCGCAGCGTGCGCATGTCGGCCGAAATGCCTGACACACCCAGCAGGCCCGACTGCTTGTAGAGCAGCTTCTCAATGGCGGCCAGGTCCATGCCCTGGCGCAGCAGGTGCAGCAGCACGCCGGCGTCGATGGCACCGCTGCGGGTGCCCATCATCAAGCCGTCCAGCGCGGACAGGCCCATGGTGGTGCCGATGCTCTGCCCGCCACGCACGCCGCACAAACTGGCGCCATTGCCCAGGTGCGCAATCAGCATGCGGCCCGCAGCGCGTGGCGTGGCGGCCAGCAACTGGTCGGTGACGTAGCGGTAAGACAAACCGTGGAAACCGTAGCGCCGCACGCCTTGTTCGAACCACGCTTCGGGCAGCGCAAAGCGCTTTTCCACGGCCGGGGTGGTGGCGTGAAAGGCGGTGTCAAAACAGGCCACCTGCGGGATGCCCGGGCAGGCGCGGCGGAAGGCCTTGACGCCCGCCAGGTTGTGCGGCTGGTGCAGTGGGGCCAGCGGGTTGAGGCTTTCAAGAAAAGCCTGCACGTCGTCGTCGATGCACACCGACACCGAGTAGCGGCTGCCGCCGTGCACGATGCGGTGCGCCACGGCCACCAGTTGGGCGCCGCCGTCAACTTCTACCGACGCAATCACGGCGCGCAGCGCGCATTCAAAAGGCGATTCACCGTCGCGCACGGCCAACGCCGTGCGGGTCTTGGCACGGCCGGGCGCCTGGATGCTGATGACGGGCTGGCCACCGGGCTCCAGTCCCTCGGCCAGGCCCGACAGGCCTGCGGGCAGCACCTGACCGGCGGCCACTGGGTAGACGGCAAACTTGAGCGACGACGAACCGGCGTTGACGCTCAGCACGGCCTGCGGGCGCACTGCCGCGCCCAGAACCACGGCAGCCGCGTTCACAGCGGCTTGGTCCGGTAGCTGTGCGCCAGCAACACGGCCAACGCGGCCGAAGCCAGGCGGGCGGTGGCGCCGTCGGCACGGCTGGTCAGCGCAATGGGCACACGGGCCCCCAGCACCACCCCACTGCCCATGGCACCGGCCAGGTATTCAAGCTGCTTGGCCAGGATGTTGCCGGACACCAGGTCGGGCACGACCAGGATGTCGGGGTCACCGGCCACGGGTGAATCTATGCCCTTGGTGCGCGCGGCGTCCAGGCTGATGGCGTTGTCAAAGGCCAGGGGCCCGTCGATGATGCCGCCGGTGATCTGGCCGCGGTCGGCCATCTTGCACAGCGCTGCGGCGTCCAGCGTGGCCAGCATCTTGGAATTGACGCTTTCCACCGCCGCCAGCACGGCCACCTTGGGGCGGTCGACACCCAGCACACGCGCCAGATCGATGGCGTTTTGCACGATGTGCACCTTCTCGTCCAGCGTGGGCGCGATGTTGAGCGCGGCGTCGGTAATGAGCAGGGGCTTGTGGTACAGCGGCACGTCAAAACGGAACACATGCGAAAGGCGCCGTTTGGTGCGCAGCTCGGGCCGCGAGAGCACGGCCTTCATCAGCTCGTCGGTGTGCAGGCTGCCTTTCATCAGCGCCTGCACCACGCCTTCGGCGGCCAGCGCGGCGGCGCGTTCGGCGGCGGCGTGGCTGTGTGCCACGTCCACGATCTCGGCACCGGCCAGGTCCAGGCCGGCTTCGGCGGCCACGGCCAGCAGCTTGTCGCGCGGGGCCACGATGACAGGGGTGAACAAGCCTTGCGCTGCGGCGTCCAGCGCGCCGCGCAGCGATTCACTGTCGCAAGGGTGCACGATGGCGCAGCGCAAGCGCTCAAACTTGGCCGCACGGTCGAGCAGGCTTTGCACACCGGCCGCCGCGTCAAACACATGCCAGCGCAGCCCGCTGGCGCGTGGCACACGCTGCTTGTGCAGCGGCGCACGCACGATGGCCTCGCCCAGCATCAGTTCCTTGCCGTCCACCGTGCGCACCATGCAGTCCAGCGTGACGTGGGCGTTGGACGAATCCTTGGCCTTCACGGTGGCGCTGATTTCCAGCCGGTCGCCCGCACACGCGGGCGCCAGAAACCGCATGCGCTGCTCCACATACACGGTGCCCGGGCCGGGGAAGACGGTGCCCAGCAAAGTGGAAATCATGGCGCCGCTCCACATGCCGTGCGCCGTCTTGCCACGCAGGCCTTCGCCACGCGCGTAGGCGTCGTCCAGGTGGGTGGGGTTCAGGTCGCCAGAGACGGCCGCAAAGCCGGCAATGTCGGCATCGGTCAGCAGGCGTTGCAGCTTGGCGCTTTGGCCGATCGTCAATTCGTCAAAGGTGTGGTTCTGCAGCCATTCTTGTTGCAGGTCTGAGCTCATTCGATTCACTCCGTAGAAAACGTTTTTTGTTGTCGGCCCTGCGGCCTGGCGGGCTTCAGACCCAGGGCAGCGCGGGCACCCAGGTCTGCAAGCGGCGGCCATGCAGGCGGGCATTGCCCACACGGCGCGCCAGGCGCCAGGCCAGTTCGCGGTCAGGGTTGAGGTGAACCACAGCAAAGGCCAGGCCAGAGTCCCCGGGCACCACGCACATTTCAAGGCGGGGTGAGCCGCACGGGCCCAGCAGGGTGCGCACGTCGGCGTCGCTGTCGCCGCTGTCCAGGCCAAAAATGAGGATACGGGCTTCGCTTGACATGGTCTTGACGTCTCGCAGGCTAATTCATGATGTGAGCGCCACCGTCTACATAGACGGTGGAACCCGTGATGAGCCGCGCGTGGTCTACCGCCAGCATGGCGGTGGCGTAGCCCACGTCTTCGATGCCGGCCACGGCACCGGCCGGCGCGCGGCGCGTGGCGGCGTCTATGAGTTCGTCAAAGTCGGCCAGGCCACTGGCCGCACGCGTGCGGATGGGGCCGGGTGAAATGGTGTGCACGCGTATGCCCTGGCGGCCCAGTTCATGTGCCAGGTAGCGCACGCTGGCTTCCAGCGCCGCCTTCACCGGGCCCATGACGTTGTAGTTTTCAACCACGCGGTGCGCGCCGTGGTACGACATGGTGAAGAGCGTGCCGCCTTCGGTCATCAGCGGCGCTGCCATGCGCGCCATTTCAATGAAGCTGAAGCAAGAGCAGTCCATGGCCTTCAGGAAGCCCGCGCGTGAACAACCGCTGAGCGGCCCGTGCAGGTCAGCCTTGGGCGCAAAGGCGATGGAATGCAGCGCCGAATGCAGCACGCCAAATTTGCGCTGCAGCGTGTCAAACAGGCTTTGCATCTGGCCGTCGATCGTGACGTCCAGCGGCAGGCACAGCGCCTGCAGGCTGTCTGCCAGCGGCTGCACGGTGGCGCGGTCATGTTCGTTGCGGTAAGTCACGGCCAGGCTTGCGCCCATGTCATGAAACGCCCGGGCACAGCCCCAGGCAATGGACTGTTCATCGGCAATGCCGGTGATGAGCACGTTTTTGCCGGCCAGCAGCGGCGCCTGGATGTAGGGCGACAACATGGTGGGGCTCCGTCAGGCGCGCCGGGCGCGTGCGGGTTTGCTGGCGGCGGTGGCCGGGCGCGCCGCCGCCGGGCGCCGTGCACCCACACGGCGCGGCTCACGCACCGTGGTGGCGCTCTTGGGCGCATCAACTGCAGGCGCCTCAGCAGCAGGTGCAGGTGC
>CAZUKT010000473.1:0-2523 GCA_964620975.1 uncultured Rubrivivax sp.
GTAGGCAATGATGGACGGCGTTGTGCGGGCACCTTCGCTGTTCTCTATGACCTTGGTGGTGTTGCCTTCCATGATGGCCACACACGAATTGGTGGTGCCCAGGTCGATGCCGATGATCTTTCCCATTTTCTTGCTCCGTCGAGAGTGAATTTGCTTGTAGGGGAGGTGTGGATAACTTGCCGGCTTTCAAGGGCGCCGGGCTGTGAACCGTGAGCTTGCGTGTGTGCGAGGCGCGCTACTTGGGCGCGGCCACGGTCACCAGGGCCGGGCGCAACACACGCTCGGCAATGAGGTAGCCCTTTTGCAGCACGGCCACCACCGTGCCGGCGTCTTGTTCAGCGGGCACCACGCTGATGGCCTGGTGCTGGTGCGGGTCAAATTTGGTGCCGGCCGGCGGCGCCACCACCACCACCTTGTTGCGCTCCAGCGCCTGGCTCAGTTGGCGCAGCGTGGCGTGCACACCTTCAAGCAGTTGCTCTGGCGTGGCGGCCTGAATGGCGATGGCCGCTTCCAGGCTGTCGCGCACGGGCAGCAGGCTCTCAGCGAAGGCCTCGACGGCAAAACGGCGCGCCTTGGACATTTCTTCTTCGGCGCGGCGGCGCGTGTTTTCGGCCTCGGCCTTGGCGCGCAGGAAGGCGTCGTTGGCTTCCGTGAATCGCACTTGCAGATCGGCAAGCTGCGCTTCCAGGGTGGGCGTTGCGTCTGTGCTGGCGCCAGCGGTGTCGGCTTGCGCCGGGTTGGCAGGGTCGGGAGTCTGGTTCATGGTGTGCGAATGCAGGTTCGCCCAGGACGTGGGGGGTGATCTCCCGCTTTCAAGAGGGGGATTTCAAGAATCAAGGGCGGGCTTGGGCAATCGGGGGCCATTCGCCAACCAAAGGCGGGTCTGGCGCCGACTCAGGTAGGTGGCGGGGCAGCCACCGCACTCGTTGCTCAGTCGTCTGGCCCGGGCAGGTCATCCGCGCTGGCGCTCCAGCGTTGCCAGTCGGCCAACTGGCGGCGGTTGCGTTTGGTGGGGCGGCCTTGTTCCAGGGTCATGGCGGGCTCGGTGCCTTGCCGGCGTTGCTCGGCCGCCTTCGACCGTGCCGCAATGCTGTCGGCCGTTTCTGCATACAGCGCCTGCGCCACCGGGGCCGGGCCACGCATGTTGCTGAGTTCTTGCACCTCCACCACACGCTCCAGCCCGGCCTGACGCATGGCCACGCGGTCCCCCACCTTGAGCTCGCGTGAAGCCTTGGCCACCTGGCCGTTGACGCTGATGCGGCCGTGGCCGATTTCGGCGGCGGCCAGGGCGCGGGTCTTGAAAAAACGCGCCGCCCACAGCCACTTGTCGAGCCGGGTGCGGGTGTCGGTGTCTGCACTCATGTGGCTTGCAAGGGCAACCTCACCACAGCGTCCAGGCCATCAATGCGGCCACCGTGCTGGCGGTTGTTGAGTTCAATGCTGCCTTGCAGGCTGAGCACAATTTCGTGGCAGATGGCCAGCCCCAGGCCCGAGCCACCCCGTGGGCCGGCAGCGGCAAAGGGCTGGAACAAGCGCTGGCGCTGCTCGGCGCCGATGCCCGGGCCACTGTCGGCCACGGTGAGCGCGGCGCTGCGCACATCGGCCACCAGGCGCACGGCCAGCCTGCCGCCGGGTGGCGTGTGTTTGATGGCGTTGTGCAGCAGGTTGCGGGTCAGTTCGCGCAGCGCCCATTCGTGGGCGCGCACGGGCGCGGCGGTGGTCTCGATGTCAAAGTCCAGTTGCGCTTCGGCGATCAGCGCCGACACGTCCAGCGCCACCTCACGGACCAATTTGTCCCAGCGCACGGGGTTGTCGGCGCTTTGCTGGCGCAATTGCTCCACCTTGGCCAGCGCCAGCATCTGGTTGGCCAACTCGGTGGCGCGCTGCACCGTGGTGGCGATCTCGGCCAGCGCTTGCTGGGGAGCCACGTCTCCCCGCTGGGCCGACTGCACCTGGGTCTTGAGCACGGCCAGCGGCGTGCGCAACTGGTGCGACGCGTCGCGCACAAAGCGCTTTTGGTGTTCCAGCAGGTTGGCCAGCCGCGCCATGACGGCGTTGGTGGCTTGCACGATAGGCTGCAGCTCACGCGGGGCGTCGGCTGTGGGCAGGGCGGCCAGGTTGTCGGCGGCACGGGTCTGCAGGCGCTGGCTCAGCTCTCGCACCGGGCGTGTGGCGCGCTGCACCACCACCACCACCACCAGCGCAATCACGCCCAGCAACACGGCCTGCTGCCACAACGTCTGGGTCAGCAACCGCCGCGCCAGCGTGCGGCGCAGCTCCAGCGTTTCGGCCACCTGGATGGTGGCCATGCCCTGGCCGGCTTCGCCCGACACCGGCTGCAGCAACACCGCCATGCGCACCGGCTCGCCTTGGTACTGGTCGTCATAAAAGTGCACCAGCGCGGCGTACACGCTGGGCCGGTCCGACGGCGCCCGAGCCGCAGGCAGGTCGGCAAATCCAGAAACCATTTCGCCACCAAATCCAGCCACCTTGTAGTACATGCGGCTGCGGTTGTCGGCCTCA
>CAZUKT010000473.1:2533-3588 GCA_964620975.1 uncultured Rubrivivax sp.
CTCAAAGGCCTCGAGTGCGCTGTAGGGCAGGGTGGCACGCAGCCGTGTGGGTTCACCCACCGGGCTCACTTCCAGCAATTCACCGATGGCCTTGGCCGATGCCAGCAGCGTGCGGTCGTAGGCGGTGTCGGCGGCGTCCAGGGCTTGCCCGTACAAGCTTGCGGTGTTGATGCCCACCACCGCCAGCACCGGCACCAGGATGCCCAGCAACAAGTGGCGCCGCAGTGACAGGCGGCGGCTTGACGGCGGCGCTGCGGCCGCGCTCACGCCGCGTCCTTGAGCAGGTATCCCAGGCCGCGCAGCGTGACGAGCTGCGCCGTGGTGGCCGCGAGCTTCTTGCGCAGCCGGTACACCACCACTTCGATGGCGTCGGACTGCACCTCGGCTTCGCCCGCGAACACCAGCTCGCTCAGGCGTTCTTTGGCCACCGCGTGGCCGGGGCGCGCCAGCAGGGCACGCAGCAGCGCAGCTTCGCGCGCTGTCAGGTCCATGGGCTGGCCATGCAGGTAGATGGCGCCGCTGGCCGTGTCGCCACGCAGGCCGCAGAACTCAGGCGCAGTCGCCTCGGTGGTGCGCGCACCGGCCGAGCGCCGCGCCAGGGCACGCACGCGGGCTTCAAGTTCGTCCAGGTCAAAGGGTTTGGCCAGGTAGTCGTCGGCCCCGGTGTTCAGCCCCAGGATGCGGTCGCCCACCGTGCCACGGGCGGTGAGTATCAGCACCGGCGTGGCCAGGCCTTCGGCGCGTGCCTCGGCCAGCACTTGCAGGCCGTCGCGTCCCGGCAGGCTCAGGTCCAGCAGCACCACGTCGGGCACGCTGGCGCGCCAGCGGTCCAGCGCGCGTGTGCCGTCTCCACACAGCACCACCTGCATGCCGCCGCGCTCAAAGCTGCGCTGCAAGGTGGTCTGCATGGCGGTGTTGTCTTCGATGAGCAGCACTTTCATGGGCGGGCGGATTATGGACAAGCGCGTCTTGGTGCTTCCCCGGGGGTGGGCGACAGCCGTTTGACAGGCAGCGCCGGAATCATCGCGCCATTGCAATCCCAACCCCTCAGGAGA
>CAZUKT010000473.1:3598-3953 GCA_964620975.1 uncultured Rubrivivax sp.
TTTCTCAAGAGCCTGGCCGCACTGGCCGCCGCTGGCGCGCTGCCCCTGGGCGCACGGGCCGCTGCCGCCAATTTGAAGATGATGATTCCCGCCAACCCCGGTGGCGGCTGGGACACCACCGGCCGCGCGCTGGGCAAGGCCCTGCAAGACGCCGGCGTGGCCACCGCCGTGAGCTATGAAAACAAGGGCGGCGCGGCAGGTGCCATCGGCCTGGCGCAGTTTGTCAACGCGGCCAAGGGCGACGGCAATTCGATCATGGTCATGGGCGCAGTCATGCTGGGTGGCATCATCACCGGCAAGCCGCCAGTGAGCGTGACGCAGGCCACCCCGCTGGCCCGCTTGACCAGTGAATACA
>CAZUKT010000474.1:0-3950 GCA_964620975.1 uncultured Rubrivivax sp.
AGCGTTCGCGCCCGCACCCGCACCCGCACCCGCACCCGCGTTTTTTCAGAACCCGCAGTTCGGCGCGGCCTCGTTTTCGCCCGATGGCACCCGCGTGGCCTTTTTGATTGCAGCCCCCGGCGGGCGCTTGCGCCTGGGCGTGCTGGACTTGCAGACCATGAAGTCCAGCGTGGCCATTGCCTTTGAAAAGGCCGACGTGCGCGACGTGCAGTGGGTCAACGACAAGCGGCTGATCTTTCGGCAGGACTCTGAAGACCTGGGCCCCGGCCTCTTTGCGGTCAACCACGACGGCACGGGTTTCAGGGGCATGGTGGACACCAGCGGTGAAGTCAGCGCCGGGCCCAACAACGAACGTGGCTTCTTGCCCTGGGATTCATGGCTGGTGCATGTCAACACGGCGCGCCGGGGCGACCACATCTACGTCGTCACCCCGCAGCAGCGCAACAGGCAGCGCGGCGTGGGGCTGTTTACGCTGCGCAAGGTCAACACCGTGACGAGCTTTGCCGAAGTGCTGGATTCACCCACGCACGCCAGGCAGTGGTTCATGGACAAGGACGACGTGCTGCGCGCCGTGGTCACCGTGGAGGGCGACCACGGCAGCTTTGACCTGCGCCAGGCCGACGGGAGCTGGAAGCCCCTGTACACCTTCAAGGACCGCGACGTGCTGGGCAATCATCCATCACCGGCCTACTGGGCGCCCGATGGCACCTTGTATGCCGTGGCCGCGGCGCTGGGTGACAAGGCCGGCATCTACACCTACGACGTGCACAAGGCCCAGCTGGCGGCGCAGCCCCTGCTGGCGTCCCAGGACTTTGACCTGAAGCCAGGATTCGTGGTCAGCGACGAGCGTGTGCTGGGCATCCGCTACACCGTGGACGCCGAAGTGACGCTGTGGCTGGACGCGCAACTCAAGGCCCATCAAGCCACCATCGACGAGCTGCTGCCCGCCACCACCAACCGTGTGTCGGTGGCGCTGCGGCCGACGCTGCCCTATTTGCTGGTCAGCGCCTATTCAGACACCCAGCCCGAAATCACGCTGCTCTACAACACCCAGACGCGCAAGCTATCGCGGCTTGGCAACGCCATGCCCGACATCAAGCCGGCGCAGATGGGGCTGATGGACCTGGTGCGCGTCAAGGCGCGCGACGGGCTGGAAATCCCGGCCTGGGTGACGTTGCCCCGGGGTGCCGAAAAACTGGACCAGAAGAACCTGCCGCTGGTGCTGCTGGTGCACGGCGGGCCGCATGTGCGGGGCAACGAATGGGGGTGGGACCCTGACGCACAGTTCTTGGCGTCACGGGGTTACGCCGTCATACAGCCAGAGTTCCGGGGCAGCACGGGCTACGGTGCCAAGCACTTCAAGGCCGGCTGGAAGCAATGGGGCCTGGCCATGCAAACCGACCTGGCCGACGTCACGCGGTGGGCCATCGCGCAGGGCATTGCCGACCCCGGGCGCATCGCCATCATGGGCGACAGCTACGGTGGCTACGCCGCCATGATGGGCCTGGTCACCGACGCCGACCTGTACCGCTGCGCCGTCAACTACATCGGTGTCACCGACCTCGACTTGCTGTTCACCGTGACCTGGAGCGACCAGACTGATGAACTCAAACGCTACGACAACGTCACGCTGATCGGCGACCGTGCCACCGACGCCGAGCGCTTCAAGGCCACGTCTCCGCTGCAGCAGGCTGCGCGCATCAAACAACCCGTGCTCATGGCCTACGGCGAATGGGACCGCCGTGTGCCGCTGGTGCATGGCGAAAAGATGCGTGATGCGCTCAAGCCGCACAACCCCAACGTGGAGTGGGTGGTCTACGAAAAAGAGGGCCATGGCTGGCACAAGGTGGAGACGCGGCTGGACTTCTGGGGACGCGTTGAACGATTCCTGGCCAAGAACCTGGCGCCAAAGCCCCGATGAAAGCAGCCACACCCACGGCCTTGATCCTCAGCAAGTGCACGCTGGCCGCAGCCACCCTGTTGGCGGCCGCCTGCGGCACGCTGGCAAGCGCCCCGGCCGCCGCCCAAGCGCGCCTGGCTGGCGTGTTTGGCGACCACATGGTGCTGCAGCGGCACATGCCCATTCGCGTGTGGGGCTGGGCCGCGCCGGGTGAGGCGGTGGCGGTGGCCTTCCGGGGCCAGCAGCGGCGCACCGTGGCAGGCGTGGATGGCCGCTGGCAGCTGGATCTGCCGCCTTCGCCCGCCGGGGGCCCGTTTGAGCTGACGGTGCAGGCCAGCAACCGCATCGTTCTGCGTGACGTGCTGGTGGGTGAGCTGTGGCTGGCGTCGGGCCAGTCCAACATGGAATGGGCGCTGAAAGACGCACAAGACGGTGCGCAAGAAGTGGCCGCCGCCACACACCCGCTGATCCGCCACACCAAGCTGCCCAAACGTGCGTTGCTGCGCCGGGCTGACGACCTGCCGCCGCTGGTTTGGCAGTCCAGCAGCCCGGCCACGGCGGGCGACTTCAGCGCCGTGGCCACCTTCTTTGCCCGCCGCCTGAGCCACAGCCTGGGCGGTGTGCCGGTGGGCATTGTCAACAACGCCTGGGGTGGCTCGCACCTGGAAACCTGGGCCAGCCCACAAGCTGCCCTGGCCGACGCCGACATGGCGCCCTACGTGCGTGCCTTGCCGGCCGACGCCACCGCCCTGGCCGGGCAACGCCGGGCCCGCATGGCCACGCGTGTGCAGGCCTGGCAAGCCGGTGTGCCCATTGAAGAAACCGGCCCCGCCGCCGGGGCCGGCCCGGCCGTGGACGACAGCCGCTGGCCCACGCTGCAAGCCCCGGGCATCTGGGAAGAACAAGGCCTGGCCGGCGTGGACGGTGTGGTGTGGCTGCGCCGCAGCGTCACGCTCAGCGCGGCGCAAGCGGCGGGCCCGGCCACGCTGCACCTGGGCATGGTGGACGACTGCGAAACCAGTTTCGTCAACGGCCAGCCCGTGGGCGGCCTGTGCGGCTGGGACACACCACGCCAATGGCCCGTGCCTGCCGGCATGCTGCACGAAGGCGTGAACGTGATCGCGGTGCGTGTGGTGGACACCGGCGGTGGTGGCGGCCTGCATGGCCCGGCAGCGGTGCCGCGCCTGGCCACGGTGGCCGGCGACGTGCCGCTGGCCGGCCCCTGGAAGGGCCGTGTGGTGGCCTTGCCCGACAGCACCACCGTGGGCCACAACGAGGCCCCCACGCTGCTGTTCAACGGCATGCTGCATCCGCTGTTGAACCTGCGCCTGCGCGGTGTGATCTGGTACCAGGGCGAAAGCAATGTGGACCGCGCTGCCGCCTACGCGGGCGCCTTCCAGCGCCTCATCACCGATTGGCGCGCCCAGTTTGGCCAACCGGCAATGCCTTTTTACTGGGTGCAACTGGCGGCCTTCCTGCCCGTGGAGCGCAACACCCTGGTGGCCAGCCCCTGGGCTGAACTGCGTGACGCCCAACGCCAGGCGCTGGTGCTGCCGCACACCGGCATGGTGGTGGCCACCGACGTGGGCGACGCCCACGACATCCACCCGCGCCGCAAGAAGCCCGTGGGCGATCGCCTGGCTGCGCTGGCGCTGCAAGGCGTGCATGGCCACCGGCTGCAAGCCGGTGGGCCGGTGCTGCAAGAAGCCCGTGCCCAGGCCCAAGGCATGCAATTGCGATTTGCATCCACAGGCGGCCGCCTGCAGGCGCGGGGCGGTGGTGCCCTGCAGGGCTTTGCCATTGCCGGCGCAGATGGCCGTTTTGTGCCAGCCCAGGCCCGGGTGCAGGGCCAGCACCAGGTGCTGGTGTGGAGCCCGGCGGTGCCCACGCCCGTGGCCGTGCGCTATGGCTGGGTTGACAACCCCGAGCACGCCAACCTGGTGGGTGGCACCGGCCTGCCGGCCTCGCCACTGCGCACAGACACCTGGCCGCTGGCGACACAGGCGGGGCGCTTCAGGCCCTGAAGGCCTCCGGGCTTGTCACGCCCTGA
>CAZUKT010000475.1:0-3928 GCA_964620975.1 uncultured Rubrivivax sp.
GCCCATGGCGGCCAGGTCGGTGGCCTCGATGGACGCGATCTGTGCCGTGCTCAGTGTGGCCACCTGGCGCGTGGTCAGGCTGCTGAGTTGCAGCGTGTCCAGCGCGTCCAGCTGGGCGGTGCTCAGGGCGGTGATCTGCGCCGTGCCCATGGCGGCCAGGTCGCGGGTTTCCAGCGCCAGCATCTGCTCGGCGCTGAGGCTGGCCAGTTGCGCGGTGGTCAAAGCGGCCACCTGGTGCGTGCCCAGTCCTTCAATGGCGTCGGCGGTGAGGGCGGCCACGGCGTCGGTGCTCAGGGCACGGATGCGTGACGTGGACAGCACGGCCAGGTCGGCCGTTTCCAGCGCCGCCGCTTGCGTGGCGGTAATGGCTGCCACCTGCGCCGTGGTCAGCGCGGCAAATTGCGTGGTGCTCAGCGCGGCCAGGTTGTCGGGGGTGAGGCTGGCAATCTGTGCCGGGCTCCAGCCGGTGACTTGTGCCGAGCCCAGCACCGCCAGTTGGTCGGTGGTGAAGGCTTCAAACTGGGCCGTTGAAAGCGCGGCCAGTTGGGCGCTGGTGAGCACGGCCACGTCGTCGGTTTCCATGGCCGCCAGTTGGGCCGGGGTCAGCGCGGCCAGTTGGGCCGGTGTCAGGGCGTGGACTTGTTCGGTGGTCAGGGCCTGCACCACGTCTTCGGCCAACTGCGCCATCTGGCTGGTGCCCAGGGCGAGCATCTGGGCCGTGCTGAGCACGGCCACGTCGGCGGCCTGCAATTCGGCGGCCTGCGCGGTGGTGATGGCGGCCACCTGGGCGGTGGTGAGTGCGGTGTACTGCAGGGTACCCAGTGCGGCCAGGTCGCTGCCTTGCAGGCTGGCAATCTGGGCTTCGCTCAGGCTGGCCACCTGTGCGGTGGTGAGCTTGGCCAGTTGGTCGGCTTCAATGGCGTCCAGCTGGGCCGTGCTCAGCGCGTGCAGCGCGGTGGTGCTCAGGGCCTGCAGGTTGGCCGTGCCCATCAGGGGCAGGTCGGCGGCGCTGATGGCGGCGGCCTGCACGGCAGTCAGCACGGCGGTTTGCGCGGTGGTGAGCGACGCCAGTTGTGTGCCTTCCAGCGCGGTGATGGTTTCGGGCGACAGCGCGGCCACCTGGGCCGTGGTCAGCTTGGCAAGGTCAGCGGTCTCCAGTGCGGCAGCCTGTGCAGTGGTAAAGGCCGACACCTGCGCCGTGGTCATGGCGGCAAATTGCGTGCTGCTCAGGGCGGCCAGGTTGCCGGGCTCCAGGCCCGCCACCTGCGCGGTGGTCAGGGCGGCAATTTGTGCCGTGCCCAGGCTGGACAACTGGCTGGCGTCCAGCGAACCCAGTTGGTCCACGCTCAGGGCGCGCACTTGTGCCGTGCCCAGCGCGGCCAGGTCGGCGGTTTCCATCACCGCCAGGTCGGCAGTTTCAAGGGCGGCCACTTGCGCGGTGCTCAGCACGCGCATCTGGGCGGTGGTGAGGCCGGATATGGCATCTACCGCCAGCGCGGCCACATTGGCGGTGCTCAGGGCGGCCACCTGGGCGGTGTCCAGCGCGGCCACGTCGGACGCGTCCAGCGCGGCCACCTGCAGGGTGCTGAGCGCAGCCACCTGGCTGGAACTCAAGGCCCCGATCTGGTCACTGCCCAGGGCGGCCATGTCGTCGGCGTCCAGGCGGGCCAGTTGGCCGGTGGTGAGGGCGCGGATCTGCTGCGTGCTGAGCGCGGCAAGCTGCTCTGCGGTGAGGGCGTCGATCTGCTCGTCGCGCAGGCTGGCCACTTGCGCGGTGCGCAGGGCGGCCAGGTCGGCGGTTTCCATGGTGGCCAGGTCGGCGGTGTCAATGGCACGCACCTGCGCCGAAGACAGCGCTGCGGCCTGCGCGGTGGTCATGGCTTGCAGGGTGTCGGCCTGCAGGGCTTCCATCTGCTGCGTGCTCAGCACGGCGATCTGCGCCGTGGTCATGGCCGCAAAGTCGGCCGTTTCCAGCAGGCTGATCTGCTCGGTGGTGAGGTTGGCGATCTGGGCCGTGCTCAGCCGTGAGAACTGCGACGAGCTCAGGCCCGTCAACTGGTTGGCGTCCAGGCCGGCCAGTTGCGCCGTGCTCAGGGCGCCAATCTGGGCCGATGTCAGGCCGGCCAGTTGCTCGGCCGTCAACGCGGCAAGCTGTGCACTGGTCAAGCCCCGGATCTGGCCCGTGTCCACGGCAGCCAGCGCGGCCGTGCTCAGTGCCGACATGTCTTCGGCGTCGATGGCGCGCAACTGCGCGCTGGTCATGGCGGCGGCTTGTGTGGTGGTGATGGCACCCACCTGGGTGGCGTCCAGGGCGGCAATGCCGTCGGTCAGCAGCGCACGGAACTGTGCCGATGAAAGCGACGCCAGGTCGGCGGTCTCCATGGCCTGCATCTGGGCCGTGGTCAACACGGCGGCTTGGGCCGAAGTGAGGCCGTCAAACTGTGTCGGGCTCAGCGACGCCAGGTCGCCGGCGTCCAGGCTGGCCACTTGCTGCGTGGTCAGCACGGCGAGCTGGTCACTGGTCAGGCCGTCAAGCTGGGCCGCACTCAGTGCGTCAAGCTGCGCTGTGGAAAGCATGCGCAACTGGCTGCTGTCGAGCACGGCGATGTTGTTGCTGGTCAGGCCGGCCAGGTCTTCGGGCTCCATGGCGCGGATCTGGCTCGTGCTCAGCGCGGCCACCTGGTCGGAGCTGAGGTTGGCCACCTGCGTGGCGTCCATCGCGGCAATGCTTTGTGTGCTGATGGCACGCAGCTGCGCGGTGTCCAGCGCAGCCAGGTCGGCCGTTTGCATGGCGGCCATCTGCTCGGGCTGAATGGCACGCACCTGCGCCGTGCTCAGCACGTCAAAGGCGGCGGTGCCCAGCGAGGCCAGGTCGTCGGGCGTGAGGTTGGCCACCTGCGCGGTGGTCAGGGCCTGGATCTGGGCCGTGCTCAGGCCACTCAGCTGCGCCGTGCTCAGCGCGTCGATCTGTTCGGTGCTGAAGGCGGCGATCTGCGCTGTGCGCAGCGTGGCCAGGTTGGCGCTGGACACGGCGGCCAGGTCTTCAACTTCCAGCGCACGCACCTGGGCGGTGCTCAGGGCGTTGAGCTGTGCGGTGCTCAGCGCGCCCACGGCGTCAGAGCGCAGCGCGGCCACGCCGGTGGTGGTCATGGACGAAAGTGCACTGGGCGCGATCACTGAAAGGTCCAGCGTTTCCAGCGCCGCCACCTGGGCCGCCGTGAGCTTGGCGACCTGGCTGGAGGTGAGCCCCGCAAACTGGTCTGTGCCCATGGCGTTGAGGCGCTCGGTGCCCAGGCTGACGATTTGCGCCGTGGTGAGCCCGGCAACCTGGGCGCTGGACAGGGCCGACAGGTCGTCGGTGCCCAGGGCGTCGAGCTGCGTGGTGGTCAGCGCCGCCAGTTGTGTGGGGCGCAGCGAGGCGATCTTGGCCGTGGTGAGGACTTCAAGGTCCTCGATCTCCAGCGCACGGATCTGCGCCGTGGAAAGACCCGACAGCTGGGCCGTGGTCAGCGCAGCCACCTGCGCCGTGGTCAGCGCGGCAATGGCGGCCGCGCTGAGGCCACCGATCTGGGTTGAATCCAGGGTCGTCACGTCCACCGTGGCGCTGGCGCTGCCGCCAATCAGTGCACCCAGTTGTGCGGTGCTGAGCACGGCCAACTGCGCCGAGCAAAAGGCGTCGGCCTGTGCCGACACGGCGGTGAGCATGTCGGTGGTCATGGCGCGCATCTGCGTGGGCGTGAGCGCGGCCAGGTCTTGTGTCTGGAAGGTGGCGAAGTCGGCCGTGCCCATGGCGCGGAACTGCGCGGCGGTCAGGCCCTGCACCTGCGCGGTGGTCAGGTCCAGCAGGTCGGCGTCCATGGCCGCAATGGCTGCGGTGCTGATGGCGGCGATCTGGCGCGAACTGAGCGCGCCCAGGTCGGCGGTGCCC
>CAZUKT010000476.1:0-3918 GCA_964620975.1 uncultured Rubrivivax sp.
GCCGCCCGGGGTGCCTTCGGGAAGGGAAAAGGGCGTTTGAAAAACCTATTCCCTGCCGGTTTCGGCCAAGATGCGGCTGGGCAACCTCGACAACAGTCGCATGGTCGAATGCGCGCAGGCCATTCATGCTGCGCCGACGGCACCCCAGGGCGCAGCAGGCCTGCGACACGGTGCGCACGCTGCGCGACGCCGATGAAATCCTGCAGCACCTGGCGGCCCAGGACGGGCCGGCCCAGGCTTGACGGGCCGGGTGCGGCGTCAGCCCTCATGCGTGAAATTGCACTCGGGCCTTCGCCAGCCACACAAGGCCTTCCGGCCTCGCGTGCGCGGGCTCAGTCGCGCGACCTGCGGCGCACCGCCAGACCCACGGCCGCCAGGCCAAGCAGCGCCAGCGCCGGGGCCGCAGGCTCGGGCACCACCGCAGCGGTGCCACCCACACGCCAGCCGAAGTTCAGGTTGGTGGCCTGCCAGGTGGGCGTGCTGAATGGCGTCAGCATCCATTCCGCACCCAGCGGCAGCGCCGGTGAGGTCACCATCTGGCCATTGAAACCCGGCTGGGCGATGACCGCCAGCGAGTAGTCGCCAGCCGCCACGCTCCAACTCAGGCCCGTGGCCCCGCGCCAGCCGTTGGCCGTGTCACTGACGTTGACCAGAGCGCTGAAGAGCAGCGGGCCGTTGGGCGTGGCGCCTTGGTGCAACTCCATCAGCAGGTTGCCCAGGCTGCCCCCGATCCAGCCTTCGACGCTGGTGATGGTGGTGGCCGACGCCAGGTCGAATGTGGCGCCGATGTGCTGGAACGACAGGCCAGCCGAGGACAGCGACGGCGAACCCAGCGCCGGCGACGTACCGGGACCGGTGTCGACGACGAAGGCAGCGTGCGCAAGGCCGCAGGCCAGGCTGGCGGCGACAGAAAGCACGGTCGTGCGAAGGAATGACATGAATCTCACCTGTGTTTGCGTTGAAAACCGGGCCCGTGACCCAGGCAGGCTGGGCGCGCCTTGGTTGCCGAGCAAGCCCCTCAGACAAAAGTACACCGCGAAGCGAACGCGAAGCTCTTCAAACCGCCGCGCCACCGCGAAAGCACGGCACCGCCATCGGCTCAGGCGCAATGATGCACTGCCGTATCACCTTCGTGCGCAAACGCCGGCCCCCTCAGCCAGGGGGCCACCGGCCGCCAAAGCGCGCCTGCGGCGGCGCCACTTTGCAGGCACTTCAGCGTCGACTTCACCCCGCAGTCTCATAGGTGACGAACAAGCCTGGATGGCACACGGCAAGAGCCCATGGACGAACCCAGCGGTGACCACCTGGTGCGCTCTTTTGCCGCAGGCGATGGCGCCGCGTTCGAGCGCCTGTACGGCCGCCACCAGGCGGCGCTGTACCGCTTCGTGCGGCGCTTGCTGGGCCGCCACGCAGCCACACAGGCCGACGAGGTCTTCCAGGACACCTGGCTGCGCGCCATCCAGGCCCGCCACGACTGGGCGCCGCAGGGCGCCAGCTTCCGCACCTGGCTGTTCACGCTGGCCCACCACCGCGCGGTGGACTGCCTGCGCAAGTGCGGTCGCGAAGTCAGCGACACGACGAACGACCCGGTACTTTCTCTACCCATCCCACTGCGCTTGCTGCTGGCTGCACAACCCAAGCCGGTGACGTTTGTGCTGCAGGTGGTGCACCGCGTGATCACGCGCCACCTGCCCGGTCAGGCCGGGCTCAAGCCTGACGAAGCCGACAGCGGCGCCGTCACGCCGATTCAACGCTTCGGCTCGGGCATCGACGGCCTCACCCTGCACGCATCCGTGCGCTGCGGCGCCGACGACCGCCAGGCGCTGGAACAACTGTGCCGCTACTTCACCCGCCCGCCTTGCAGGCCGCGTCCGGCCACTGGCCCGGCGCGCCCTGCAAGGGGCTTGACGATGCCGATTCATCACCGTTCAGCCGGCCCGGCACGCAGGGCCGCTGGAGTCGGCTGCGTGCAAGTGATTGCGGGACCGATGGAAGCGGCACCGCATCTTGGGGGGGTAACCCATAGGCGGCGCCAGAGAGAGACGCTTTTCGGCTGGCCCTCCGCGCCCAACAGATCGCAGCCTGCATCCAAAGACAGGTTCAAGCGCCTCGGGCGCTGCGTTCCGCCCCTGTGCTGCCGTGTTCGGGGTGCCGTCGGGAAGGAAAAAGGGGCGTTTGAAAGGCATTTCCTCTCCACACCGAGGCCAGCAAAGTCAGCCGTACTCGATGCCGAACAGGCCGCAGCGCAGCGCTGCCGGTGCATGGCTTCGTCCAGCCTACGACTTCCGCCCTCCCGACGACCTAGGGGGCCGATCGGGCCCGCCCCGGCCCCCCGCGTTACGCCGACGTGACGCCCCCCTGCCCAATGTTGGGGCTCCGAGTCAGTCAGTCAGGTTCCGGTACCGCGAGTTCGCCGGCCTTCCACAACGACGCATTCTGGAGACGTACCCCATGCAAACCTTTCACCGCCAACCCTTCCAGCGCCTGTGGCCAGGCCTCGGCCTGCTGCTGCTCGTCTTGCCCAGCGTTGCGCAGACGGGTCGCACCAATCTGTACCTGGCCGCCAACGCCTACTACGACAACCAATACTTCGATCAGTCCGGCGACGGCACATCCTGGCTGGCTTCCGACCTGTTCGCCGAGACCATCACCGGCGACCCGGTGTCGGGCGCTTATGGCTCGAAGCACCGCGCCTGGGCGCGTGGCAGCGTTTCCCCCACCTCCCTCAGCCTGTACATCGGCGCCTACGCCTATGCGCAGGCCGCGCGCGGTCCCTATTCGTCCTTCGCCTCCGCCTATGCCCAGGCGGATGTGCGCACGCCATTCACGGTCCAGGGCGGCGCGCCCGCCGGCACTGCCGGCACGCTGCAGGCCACGCTGTTCGTCAGCGGATCGGTCACGGTCGGCGACGGCCCCGGCTCGTCGCTGTACGACCCCCTCACCTTCACTATGCTGCAGGGCGAGGCGAGCATGTACTTCTGGGCCACCGGGCTGAACGCCACGGGGTGCACCGACTACGTGGATGCAGGGTGTCTGGACATCCGGCGTGACTACACAGGCGATACGGTCAACAGCAATAACGCCATCCGTCCCTGGACGCTGAACATCCCCTTCACCTTCGGCAATCCAAGCTCATTTTCCTTGCGGATGTGGACAGAGGCCGACACGTTGGTGACGGCGGGTCTGAGCGGCGGTTTTCTGCAGTACTTCGCCGAATCGGATTTCGAGCACACGCTGCGCTGGGGTGGCATCCAGGCGGTGCTGGACGCACAGGGCCGGCCGGTCAGCGGCTGGACCATCAACTCGCTGCCGGGCCTGGACTTGACCATCGCCGCGGTGCCCGAGCCGCAGACCTGGCTGATGCTGGCCGGGGGCCTGCTGGTCTTGGGTGCACTGAAGCTGCAGCGGCGACGCGTCGAAGACTTCAGCCCCGCCTGAGACCTTGCCGTCGATGCGCAGCGCCGCCTTCACTGGTTGGTTACCGCGCACTGACCGGCCCCTGCCGCAGAATGGCCACGAATCTCCGGCGCCACGCCGAACGAGCGTGTGCGCCAGGGCGTGGGCTATGTGCCGCAAGGGCGTGAGATCTTCGGAAGCCTGACGGTGATGGACAACCTGCTCATGGGCCTGGCCTCACGCCCCGGCAGCACGGCGATACCGGCCGAACTGTTCGAGCTTTTCCCCGTGCTCAAGCAGATGATCCATCGCCGCGGCGGTGACCTGAGCGGTGGCCAGCAACAGCAACTGGCCATCGCGCGCGCGGTGGCGGCCGGCCCGCAGGTGCTGATGCTCGACGAGCCCACCGTAGGCATCCAGCCCAGCATCACCAAGGACATCGGCCGCGTCATCCGCTTGCTGGCCGACCGCAAGACCATGGCCATCGTGCTGGTGGAGCAGTACTACGACTTCGCCGCTGAA
>CAZUKT010000477.1:0-3885 GCA_964620975.1 uncultured Rubrivivax sp.
CATGCTCGATACCCTGACCTATACCGACGTCGCAGGCGCACGCAACGACCATAGCATCACCATCTACGCCCTCTCCACCTGCGGATTCTGCAAGCGCTGCATGAACTGGCTCGGAGCCAAGGGCTTTGCCTACCGCACCGAAGACCTGTTTGGCCGCGCCGAGCGTGCGGCGCCGTTTGAAGGCGGCAGCTACGTCACGCTGCGGCTCACGTCCAGCATGTACCACCGCTTTCATGCGCCGCACGACGGCACCGTGGAGCATGTGAGCTACCTCAGCGGCGACACCTGGAACGTCAACCCCATTGCGCTCAAGCGTGTGCAGCGTCTCTTTTGCCGCAACGAACGTGCGGTGATTCGCCTGCGCCTGGCCAGCGGCGCGCCGCTGGCGCTGGTGCCGGTGGCGGCTATTCTGGTGGCCAGCATCCGGCTGCACTTCTTGAACGTGCTGCTGCACCTGCGCTGGCCCGGCCCCAATGAAATGCCGTGCCACCAGGCCGTGAGCAAGGGCCAGGAACTGGGCTGGTTTGAGCACGGCTCCACCATCATCGTGTTTGCACCGCCGGGGTTTGCACTGGCGCCCGGCATTGAAAGCGGCAAGCCCATCCGCATGGGCCAGGCCTTGATGCGTCTGCCGGGTGCACCCGGGGCAGCATCCGGGGCGTCCGCGGCACAAGCTGCCCTGTGCGCCGCAGATGCCGCCGGCGCGCCCGGCCCGTCATCAAGCTGACCGCCAGGCGTCACATGCACGTCTTGTCACCTCGCCAACATGGCCCACGCCATGCGACGTGACGCCCTTCCAGAACTGCCTGCCGACGCGGACGACGACCAGCCCGCCAAGACCTTGCGTGTGCGCACGGTGTGGATCTCTGACCTGCACCTGGGCACGCCGGGCTGCCAGGCCGAGGCGCTGCTGGACTTCTTGCGCCGGGTTGAATGCCAGACGCTGTACCTGGTGGGCGACATCATTGACGGCTGGCAACTGCGCCGCAGCTGGTACTGGCCGCAGGCGCACAACGACGTGGTGCAAAAGCTGCTGCGCAAGGCGCGCAAAGGCACCCATGTCATCTTTGTGCCCGGCAACCATGACGAATTTGCGCGCAAGTACCTGGGCCACAACTTCGGCGGCGTGGACGTGGTGGACGAGCACATCCACGCGTTGGCCGGCGGCCGCAAGCTGTGGGTCACCCACGGCGACTACTTTGACGGTGTCATCCAGTGCGCCAAGTGGCTGGCCTATGTGGGCGACTGGGCCTATGAACTGACGCTGCGCATCAACCGCCACTTCAACCGCCTGCGCGGCCGCATGGGCCTGCCCTACTGGAGCCTGAGCAAGTACCTCAAGCTCAAGGTCAAGCGAGCCGTGAGCTACGTCGGCGACTTTGAAGCCGCCGTGGCACGCGAAGCCCGCGCTCGCGGTGTGCACGGTGTGGTGTGCGGCCACATCCACCATGCCGAGATGCGCATGATTGACGGCCTGCTGTACTGCAACGACGGCGACTGGGTTGAAAGCCTCACGGCCCTGGTGGAACACGCCGACGGCCGGCTGGAAATCATCGATTGGGCCGAGCACATGGAGGCGGCCCTGGCGTCCGCAAAGCAGCCGGCGGCGGTGGTGGCTCTGGGCTGACCCCGTTCCTGCACACGCAGCTTGCATGGGCGCACAAGGGGTGCGGCAAGGGTCAGCGTGTTTGCGGTGCTTGTGGGCCAGGTCTGCAACGCGTGATTGGCGCGCTCAGCGTGTCACCCAGGCCATGCCCCCGGCGGCGCACAACACCATGGCCACCAGGCCGGCACCCACACGCAGCCCGTAGCGCCCCCCGCCGCTCACCCATGCCAGCACCGCCTTGGCCAGCGCACTGGACGCCAGCACCGCCACCAGGCCCCAGCCGGCCGTGCTGGTGCCCATGCCGCCCGACGCGCTGAGCTGCGCAATGCTGGCGGCGGCGGCATGCACTTCGGCCAGGGCCACCAGCACTGCGGCCACCAGCACGCCCGCGTCACCCGCCACGACGCGCAGCCAGGCCGCCAGCAGCGACACCGCCGCAATCAAGGCCGCCAGCCCCAGCGCGTGGGTCAGCTTGAAGGCGCCCGGGGTCTGCTCGGCCAGGGCCACCGGCGTGGCTGCGGGCATGGGCACGGCTGGTGCTGCCGGCTCGGCCACCGCAGTGGGCAGGCTTTGCGGCGCTGCCGCGCTGTGGGCGCCCGCCCGCAGGCTGTAAATGGCCACCGCCAGCAGCCCCAGCGCAGCCGCTGCCAGCGGGCCGGCCACCTGCGGCAGCAAGGCCGGTGACGCGGCGGCTATCACCCCCGCCAGCAGCAGCAGCGAAGCCAGGTTGGACAGCAGCGCAGCGGCCGCCGACGGCAGCACGGTGCTGCCGTCGTCGCGTGCGCGCCGGCCAAAGCTGGCCACGGCGGCCGTGGACGAGGCAAAGCCAGAAAAGAAGCCCGCAATCGGCAGCCCCCAGCGTGCCCCCAGCGTGCGCTGCGCCACATGGCCCAGCATGCCCACGGCCATCACCAGCACCACGATGCGCCACAGCGTGGCCGCGTGCAGCACGCCCCACGGGTCCAGCGCCGCGCTGGGCAGCCAGGGCATGACCACCAAGGCCGCCGCCGCCAGCACCAGCGCGTCTTGCAACTCGCGTTCAGTGATCCACTCACGGCTCAGGCGCTGTATGGGCTGCTTGGCTTGCAGCAGCGTGGCCACCGTGACGCCCAGCGCTGCGGCCAGTGTGGCGTCTTGCCGCGCCAGGCTGGCCAGCACCAGGGTCACGAGCAGGGTCACCTCGCCGGTGAGGCCGGGGTCGTGGGCGGCGGTGCGGGTGTAGCCCACCAGCGCCAGCGCGCCCACCACCAGCACCACGGCCGCAAACACCACCGGCCCCAGACTTGAGGCCACCCAGCCCAGCACCGCCAGCAGCGCATGGGTGCGTGTGCCGGCCTTGCTGACGTCGGGCGTGTGGCGGCGCTCTCGCACCACCCCAATGAGCAAGCCCAGGCCCAGGGCCGTGAAGAGGCTGGTCCAGCCTGCCAGACTGTTGAACACCGCGTATGCCCCTGTGAACACGTGGCCTGGCGCCGGCGTGTGCCTGGCGCCAAGGCTGCCAAATGCACGGCGTGCGCTGCCGCATATTAACGATATATACTGTTTATACGGTTATAAAACAAGGACTCAAATGAACACGCTTGCGCAAAACACGGCCGCTTTGCCTTTGGCCATGGCGCCGGTCACGGCCCCGGCCGCCAAACCTGCCCGCAAGGCCAGCACGGTCGTGGCCAAGACAGCGGCCAGCCCCGCACCCAGTGCGGCGCGCAAGGTGGTGCCAAAGGCCGCCACAAAGGCCGCCACAAAGGCTGCCGCAAAGGCCGCGCCAAAAGCAGCACCGAAGGCTTCATCCAAGACCGATGTCAAACCGGCGCCCGTCGCGCCCAAGGCAGGCAAGCCCGCAAACAAGGCCAAGGCGTCTGTGGTGGCCACGGGGGTGTCCAAGGCCAAGGCCAAGGCCAAGCTGAGTCCCAAGTCCAAGCCGATGCCCAAGCCCACACCCAAGCCTGTTGCCGCCGCCCCGGCCCCTGCCGCCGGCAAGCAAAAGCACAAGCTCGTGCGCGACAGCTTCACCATCCCCAAGGACGAATACACCGTGCTCGTGGGCCTGAAGCAGCGCGCCGGCAAGCTGGCGCACCATGCCAAGAAGAGCGAAATCCTGCGCGCAGGTGTGCAGATGCTGGCGTCGCTGCCAGACGCCAGCTTCCTGGCCGCACTGGCGGTGGTGCCCAGCCTCAAGACCGGGCGCCCCAAGCAAGAGCCCGTGGCCCCCACCGCCGCCAGCAGCAAGAAGTCCGCGCGCTGAGCCGGGACGTGCGAGTCCGGAAGGACTCGCACGC
>CAZUKT010000478.1:0-3860 GCA_964620975.1 uncultured Rubrivivax sp.
TCTCGGGCAGGTGGATGTGCGCCTTGGTCACGGCAATGGTGGGCCGGATGTCGTAGCCCAACGCCAGTTGCTCGGCAAACACGCTTTGCACACTGGCGCCCCAGGGGTCGATGGAGACCATCTTGCTGGCGTCGCCCCATTGCGGGTAGGGCCCCACCAGGTCGGTGGGCGCGGTGTTGGTCAGATCGGCGCGGTGGCCGCGTGTCAGGCTGCCTGCGGCCACGGCCAGCGCGCGGTACACGCCGTAGCTGCCGCTGTGTGTGCCAATCACGTTGCGCTGGCTGCGGTTGGCGGTGGTGCCCACCACGGGGCCACGTGCTTGCGCTTCGGCAGCGCCCCAATGCAGCGCAGGCGCACCGGTGGTGCCTTGGCCAGGGTGCGATGTAAGGCGGATGTGGCCTGCGGCGGGGGCGCTTTCCATGGGTGCGGGTCCAGGGTGCAAAGCGCTGAAGATACGCTACATGCCCCGGTGGCTCTGGGCGGTGGCCAGCAATGCCCTGCAATGGACTGCCAGGGTCTTGTGAATTTTCACTTGCAGCCGCAAGGCGGATGCCCAGAATGCGACTCCAGTGCTGCAGGGGCGGCACTGCACAACAAGCCGGAGGGGCCCATGTCCAAAGAACGCAAGCACAGCTCACGCAGGCAGGCCCTGGGTCTGGCCGTTTTGTCACTGGCCGTGGTGGCCACAGGTTTGGCCGCGCCGGCCTGGGCGCAGCTCAGCCGGTCCATGGCGCGCACCATCGGTGTGTCGGTGGTGGGCGGGCGCATTGTGGTGACAGAACCCCAGGCGCCCATCGCACTGGGCGACACGGTGGTGACCTGGCGTTTGCAGTCCGCCGGCTATGGTTTTGCCGACGACGGCGTCGTCATTGCCGGCGGGCAAGATGCCTATGGCTGCGAAGTGGCGAGTGACCGGCGCAGCTACCGCTGCAGCAAGTACACACACGCAGCGGGGCAGCGCTTCCAGTACTCGATCAACCTCATCGACCTGCAGACCTCGGGCGCGGCAGGACTGCCGCAGCCCTACGTCTGGATCGTCAACGACTGACGGCGCAAGAAGGCTCGGCCATCAGGCCCTGGCCGCACCTGCCGTGCCCAGCATGGCCTTGATGCGCGCCAGGGCAAGTTCCAGTTCAGACTCGGCGCCGGCCCCCAGTTGTTCGGCCATGGCAGACGCTTCATGCCAGGCTGTATGGGCGGCGACTCTGGCGTCTGCCAGGTGTTCGCACTCGGCCTGGTGACACAGCAGGAGGGCCAGGCTCATGGGGTCTGCCGCTTCGCGCAGCAGACTCAGGCCATGGGTGGTGCTTTGTCGGGCGGCGTCAAATGCACCACAGCGTGCCTGTGCGAGTCCCAGGTGACCCAGGAACTGGCCTTGCATGCGGTGGTCGCCCAGGCCTTTCGCCACACCCAGAGCGGCCTCGTGGTGCGGCACGGCGTCGGCAAACCGGCCCTGGCCCATGCACACCAGACCCAGGTTGTTCTGCGCCGTGCACGCCAGCCGCTGGTGGCCCAGTTCACGTGCGATGTTCAATGCGGCCCGCAGCGCAGCGTCGGCCGCGTCCAGCCGGCCTTGCAGCAGGTGCAGCATGCCCAGGTTGGACAAGGTGTTGCCTTCACGCTGCCTGTCACCCAACGTGCGCGCAATCAGCAAGGCGTCGTCGCACAGCTGGCGCGCGTCGTCCATGCGGCCCAGGTTGGCCTGCAGGTTGCCCAGGTTGCCCAGCAGGTGCCCTTGCCAACGGCGGTCGGCCGTGCGCTGCGCAACAGCCAGTGCAGCTTCCCAGTGCCCACGTGCCGGGTCCATCTGCCCCTGCTCAAAGTCCACGGTGCCCAGGCCATTCAGCGCCGCGCATTCCAGCGCGCCATCACCCATGCGGCGTGCCAGTGCCAGCGCTTGTGCGTGATCAGCACGGGCCTGTTCGGCCTGGCCCTGGCGGGCGCGCAGGCCACCTTGGCGCACCAGCACGGCGGCTTCGCAGTGGGTGTCGGCGGCACTGCGGGCGTGGGCCAGCGCGTTGTCAAAAGCAGGCGCTGCTTCGGCGCGGCGTCCGCACGCTTCCAGTGCAAAACCCTTCACGGCGTGGGCCTGCGCGGCTGGTTGGCCTGCCAAGCCGGGCAGGGCACATACGGCGTCGGCAAGGTCGATGCCGGCCGCAAACGGCCCACGCAGGTTCAGCGCCGCCCAGGCCCCGTCCAACGCACCCGCAGCTTGACGCGCCCGGCCGGCCAGCACGGCGCGGCGGCAGGCCACCACCAGGTTGTCCAGGTCGGCGCAGGCGCCTTGGGTGGCGCCCACCGGGCCCAGCGTGGCAAACCAGTCGCCGTGCCTGGCCTGCGCGGCCGTCAACGCGGCGGCGCCGCTGCCGGCGTAGCGGCCATCGGTCTGCAGGTGTTCGGCGGCGTAGGCCTGCACACTCACCAGCAGGTCAAAACGTTCGTCGGCCAACGGGCGCACAAAGGACTTGTCCACCAACGAGCTGATCACGTCCATCGTCCACGGCGCATCGCCCTGCGCAGACAGGTCCAGCACGGCTTCGGCAGCGGCCAGCGTGAAGCCGCCTTCAAACACCGAAAGCTGCGCCAGCGCCACCTTCTCGGCCGCCGAAAGCAAGTCCCACGACCAGTCAAAGGCCGCGCGCAGCGTGGCCTGCCGGTCAAGCCGCCCGCCACCCGATGCCAGCAGCTTGAAGCGTTCACTCATGCGCGCCAGCAGCGCCTTGGGCGGCAGCAAACGCACACGCGCGGCGGCCAGTTCTATGGCCAGCGGCAGGCCGTCCAGCAGCTTGACCAGCGGGGCGATGGCGGCTTCGTCCTCGGGCCCGGGCTCGAAGTCGCGCTTGGCCGCGGCGGCGCGGCGGCGGAACAGCGCCTCAGCGTCGGCCGCCTGCAACGGCGCCAACGCCAGGGTTTCTTCACCGGGTATGCCCAGCACTTCGCGGGTGGTGACCAGAAAACGGGCGTCGGCGGCCATGTCCAGCCAGCGGCCCAGCGTGGCCTCGGCGTGGCGGGCGAGCTGCTCAAAGTTGTCCAGCACCACCAGGCACACGCCGCGCCCGGCAATGGCGCGGCCAATGCGGTCCAGCGGGTCTTCCACGCCCAGTGGCAACTGCAGGCCCTGCGCCACGGCGCTGTAGAGGCCTTCAACGGTGCGTGCGGGTGCCAGGTCGCAGAACCACACGCCGCCGGGGTAGTCGCCCATCCAGGCCCAGCCAAAGCGCGTGGCCAGGCGGGTCTTGCCACCGCCGCCTATGCCCAGCAGCGACACCAGCCGCGCGCCGTTCTCGAAGCGCCGTGCCAGTTCAAGCATGCTGCTGCGGCGGCCGACGAAGGCATCACGTTCGGCAGGCAGGCTGTGGCGCAACTCACGCGCGGGCAGCCACAGCTCGCCCTTCTTCACCACGCGATAGACCTTTTCGGCGTCGGGCGGTGGCGTGAAAGGCGCGTCGGCTTCACCCACTTCAAACAGTTCCAGCGGCACGGGCATGCCCTTGACGCGCCAGTGTCCGTGCGACACCACACGCTGCGTCACGCTGCCCAGGGCGTCGCGCGCGGCGGTGGTCATCAAGGTCTGGCCGCCGAGTGCGGTGGACATGACACGCGCCGCCACGGGCTTGCTGACACCGTCCACCTCCAGCGGCTTGGCGCCCAGCACCACGTCGGCGGCGGGTGTTTCACGCAGCGTGATCTCACCCACATGCAGGCCGGCGCGGGCTTTCAGCGGCACGTCCAGGCTGGCCAGCGCACGGTGGTAGGCCAGCGCGTAACCGAGGGCGTCACTGGCGTGCGCAAAGAGCAGCAAAAAACCGTCGGTCTTGTCGATTTCGCGGCACGCCAGCCCCGCAGCAGGTCTCGCGCCA
>CAZUKT010000479.1:0-3856 GCA_964620975.1 uncultured Rubrivivax sp.
TGGCCGGTACGGTGATGGCCGGCTGGCAAATGGCGCGTGCGCTGATCCGCGCCGAAGACCAACTCGCGGCCGGTGTGGACGCCGAGTTCATGAAAGCCAAGATTGCCACCGCCCGCTTTTATGGTGACCACATCCTCAACAAGGCCGCCGGCCTGCGCGAGAGCATCTGCGAAGGTGCCGATTCTGTGACCGCCCTGTCGCTGGAGGCTTTCTAAATGACTTTGCCCGCTGTTCTCCAACGCGTGCCCTTGCCCATCATTGGTTCGCCGCTGTTCATCATCAGCAACCCCAAACTCGTCATCGCGCAGTGCATTGCAGGCGTCGTGGGCAGCATGCCTTCGCTCAACGCGCGACCGGCTTCACAGCTGGACGAATGGCTGGCCGAAATCACTGAGACCCTGGCCGCCTGGGACCGTGAGCACCCCGACCAATTGGCCGCGCCCTTTGCCATCAACCAGATCGTGCACAAGACCAACGACCGCCTTGAGCACGACATGCAGGTCTGCGCCAAGTACAAGGTGCCCATCGTCATCACGAGCCTGGGTGCGCGCAGCGACATCAACGAAGCCGTGCATGGCTGGGGCGGCGTGGTGCTGCACGACATCATCAACAACGCCTTTGCGCACAAGGCCATTGAAAAGGGCGCCGACGGCCTTGTCGCCGTGGCGGCTGGTGCCGGCGGCCATGCGGGTGTGAAGAGCCCGTTTGCGCTGGTGCAGGAAATCCGTGAATGGTTCAGCGGCCCGCTGGCGCTCAGTGGCGCCATCAGCACGGGAGACGCCGTGCTGGCCTGCCGTGCCATGGGGGCCGACTTTGCCTACATTGGCTCTGCCTTCATTGCCACTGAAGAAGCGCGCGCCTCCGACGCCTACAAGCAGTGCATCGTGGCGAGCAACAGCGACGACATCGTCTACAGCAACCTCTTCACCGGCGTGCACGGCAACTACCTTAAACCCAGCATCCGCGCTGCCGGCATGGACCCCGACGCCTTGCCCGAAAGCGACCCCAGCAAGATGAGCTTTGGCGGTGACGCCAAGAAGGCCTGGAAGGACATCTGGGGCTGCGGCCAAGGCATTGGTGCGGTGAAAGCGGTGGTGCCGGTGGCTGAACTGGTAGCCAGGCTGAAGCGCGAATACGAAGCCGCACGCCAGCGCGTGCTGTAGGCCGGGCGCCACCATGCGCCAGGTCGTCCGCAACGCCACGGTGTTTGACAGCGCGGCCGGCGTGTTGCGCCCCGGCAGCACCATCGTCATTGAAGGCTCGCGGTTTGCCGCCGTCACGCAAGAGGTGATGGATGTGCATGACGTGGCCCGCAGCATTGACGCCGAGGGGCGTGTGGTTCTGCCGGGTCTGATCGACGCGCACGCCCACGTCTCGGCCACGTCCCATGACTTGCCTGGCCTGGCGCTGCAGCCGGCTTCGCTGACCGGGGCCGAGTCAGCCCGCCTGATGGCTGCGATGCTGCGCCGGGGCTTCACCACCGTGCGCGACGCTGCCGGTGCCGACTGGGGCCTTCAGGCAGCCGTGGAGCGCGGCTTGTATGAAGGGCCGCGCCTCTTCATCAGCGTGCAGCCCATCACCCAGACCGGCGGCCATGCCGACATGCGGCCGCGCGGTGTGCGCGGTGAGATGTTCTGCAGCTGCGCTGGCCTGGCGCTGCTGGGCGCGGTGGCCGACGGCGTGGGTGAAGTGCGCAAGGCCGTGCGCGAACAAGTGCGCCAAGGTGCCAACCAGATCAAGATCATGGCCGGCGGGGGCGTGTCCAGCCCCACCGACCCGATAGACGGCACGCAATTCAGCATGGAAGAGTTGCGCGCCGCTGTCGAAGAGGCCGAGGCTGCCAACCTCTACACCCTGGCCCACGCCTACAGCCCGCGCGCGGTGACGCGGGCCGTGCAAGCGGGTGTGCGCAGCATCGAGCATGGCAACCTCATTGACGAAGCCACGGCGCGAGAGATGAAACGCGCTGGCGCCTACTTCGTGCCCACGCTGGCGACTTACGCCGCGTTGGCCGACGAGGGCGCCCGGCTGGGCTGGTCAGCCGCCATGCTGGACAAGCTCAGCCACGTGCAGTCACGCGGCATGCAAGCCATAGCGCTGGCGCAGGCTGAGGGTGTGCCTATCGTCTTTGGCACTGACTTGCTGGGCCACATGCACGCGCGTCAGTCCACTGAATTTTCGCTTCGCGCCGCCGTGCAGACGCCGGTGCAGGTGCTGCAGTCGGCCACCATTCAGGCCGCACGTTTGATGAAACAAGAAGGGCAGATCGGCCAGATCACGCCCGGCGCCTGGGCCGACTTGCTGGTGGTCAACGGTGACCCCACAGTGGACGGCACGCTGCTGGCTGACCCGGCGCGCGCCATACGCCTGCTGATGCAAGGCGGGCGGCAAATCACGCTGTAAGGCGCCACACCCCCTGCATCGGGGGTTGCAGCCTGGTCTGCGGCGGAACTGAATGCAGGCATGAGCCCTGCGCCCGCTGCACTCGGCGTAGGCCCATGACACCCAGCCTGGAGACACTCTCATGCCCCGTAGCTTCCACCCCCTGAGCCTGGCGTTTGCGGCGCTGCTCATGGCCGCCGGCCCGGCACGCGCCGACAGCATCGCCACCACGCAGATCACGCCCAGCACCACGATGGGTCAGTACGCGTACTTTTCGCTCAACCAGATCAACGACGGCATCACCGCTGATTCGCCGTTCAACGGCTACGCCTCCGGTTTTGGCGTCGTCAGCGGCCGCATCACGCTCGCGCTCGACCAAGCTTACGACCTCGGCAGCTTTGTGTTGTGGAACGACATCAACATCAGCAACGAAGGCGTGCGCAGCTTCAAGCTCGTGTTTGAAGACGCCAGTGGTGGCGCATTGGGCACCACCGGCATCTATACGGCGGTGTCGCAATTTGCGCCGCAAATCTACAGCTTTGCCAGTGTGGTGAGCGGGGTCAAGACCGTGCACCTGGACGTGCTCACCTCGAGCCTGCAGATCGAGATCCGCGAACTGGCCTTCAACGGCACCGCAGCGGTGCCCGAGCCCGCGACCTGGGCCCTTTGGCTTGCCGGTATGGCCGGTCTGGCCTGCTGGCGCCGCCGCAGCTAGCCACCCTGTGCCACCCAAGGTGGCGGTCGCGGGGCCTGCCTGCAGCCCGGCGCCTTACTTGATGGACGTGAACCGCGCCTCGGGCCGGTCGTCTGACTTGTGCACCGTGCTCACACCGGCCTTCATGGCCCAGGGCCGCATCTGGTGGTGCAGCGGGATCACCAGCACTTCGTCGCGGATGCGCACCAGCGCTTCCTTGATCATGGCGTTGCGCTTGGTCACGTCGGTTTCGCTCTTCATGGCGTCGGTAAGTTTGTCCACCACCGGGTCGCTGATGCGAGAGAAATTGAAGTTGCCGTCAGCACCCGCCGTGCGCGTGCGCACGATGGACTGGATGGTGTACTGGGCGTCGTACGTGGCCACGCCCCAACCCAGCATGTACAGCGAAGAATCGAAGTTCTGGAATTTCTGGCTGAAGGTGGCCATGTTCTCGGCCATCAGCTGCGCCTTGATGCCGATGCGCGCCCACATCGCGGTAACGGCCAGGCAGATCTTTTCGTCGTTGACGTAGCGGTTGTTGGGGCAGTTCAGCCGTACCTCAAAGCCCCCCGGGTAACCGGCCTCGGCCAGCAGCTTCTTGGCCTGTGCCAGGTCCACCTTGGCCGGCACGTCAATGTCCGGGCTGTTGCCGTTGACGCCCGGCGCCACCAGGATGCCGGCCTGAATGGACATGCCGCTCATGGTGTTGCGGCGGATGGCCTCGCGATCGATGGCCAGGCTCATGGCCTGGCGCACACGTTTGTCCTTGAACGGGTTCTT
>CAZUKT010000480.1:0-3854 GCA_964620975.1 uncultured Rubrivivax sp.
GCCGTGCCCGCCAGCACGGCGCACACGGTGGTTACCTCGATCCAGCCGTTGGCCGCCACCAATTGGCGCGGGCCCACCAGTTCGGTCACCAGGCCGTATTTGGCGGGTGCGTAGGCGGCCGCACCCACACCCACCACCGCCAAGGCCAGCAGGGGGTGGGTGTGCAGTGCCAGGCCCAGCACACCCAGCACCTTGACGCCGTTCATGGCCATCATCATGCGGGCCTTGGGCCAGGCGTCGGCCAGAACGCCCACGCCGGGTGCCAGCAGCACATAGGCCAGCGTGAAGCTGAACTTCAGCAAGGGCGCCCACCACAGCGGCCAGCCGTCGGCGGCCAGCAGCGCAATGGCCACGATGAGCAAGGCGTTGTCGGCCAGGGCCGATACAAACTGCGCGGCGATCAGTGCCTGAAAGCCGCGCGGCAGGGCCATCGAATCAGCGCGGCTTCTGGCGGCGCACTGCGGCGCCCAGCGCTGCCAGGCCGGCCAGCATCAACGCGGTGGTGGCGGGTTCGGGCACGGCCGCCAGTTGGTAGACCGTGGTGGTGCTGGACACCTCGCTGCTGTAAGCCAGGTAGTAGTTGCCGCCCAGCGCATAACCCTTCAGGCCTTCGGGCGCCATGTCGCCGTCGGTCTTGAGCATGCGCACGAAGCTGCTCTGCGCCGGGTCGGTGATGTCGAACACGGCGATCGCGGCCACCCGCTTGGTGATGTCGGTGTCGTCGTTGTTGTAGGCCGTGCGCTCAAGGCCGATGAAGGCAAAGGTGCGGCCGGCGATCTGCATCACCTCCACGCCTTCGGGCTCCACGCCCTTGTCGCGGCTGCGTGCGTCGTTGTAGATGCCCAGGGCCATGGCTTCGCGGTCGAGGATCTCGCCGCTGTCGTAGACCAGGTCGCCGTCCACGGTGCGGATGGAGAAAGACCGCCCGCCGGCCGCAAACAGGTTGCCGGCCGATGAGTCGGTGGCGGATACGCGCAGGTTGTTCAGCGGTGCGGAGGCACCCAGGCCCGCGATGCTGGCGGCAACGCGGTCACCGTCGTCTTCACGGAAGTCGCCTTCGTTGGCCATCACCACGAAGGTCTGGTCGCCCGAGCTGAAGGTGGCCATGCCGTCGGGCATGTACAGGCCCTTGGCGCTGGCGCTGATCAGTGCGTAGCCGCTGGTGCCGGACTTGTTGCCGTTGTTCAGCGGGTCAATCCGGTTGCCCGCCGCGCTGAAGTCCTTGGCCCCCAGGCCCACGACCTTTTCAAAGCTGCCGCTGGCGATGTCGAGCACGCCCATGGCGTTGGCTTCTTGCAGCGACACATAGGCCTTGGTGCCGGCGGCGTTGATGGCGATGTATTCGGGCTCGAAGTCCATGCCCGTTTGCGTGCGGAGGTGCGTGCCGCTTTGCGCCACGCCAGCCAGCGTGGCGGTGGCCGTGACGCTGCGCGAGGCCATGTCGATGATGGACACACTGCCCACCGGATCCACCGCTGCGGGGCCGTAGGTGCGCGGGAACACACCGGACGCCGAAGTCAACGCGCCATAGGTCGACGGCGTGGCTTCGTTGGCCACCAGCAGGCGCGAACCGTCGGGCGTGAAGCTCAGCATGTCGGGCAGCGCGCCCACGGTGATGGAGTTGGTGCCGGCCAGCAGGCTGCGCGTCTGGGTGTCGTAGAGCTTGACGACACCGGGGTTGGTTTTCACGGCCGATTCAATGGCCAGCGCAGCAATGCCGTTGTGGATGGTGACGCTGTTGACCGAGCCGAAGCCGCTGGTGTCTATGCGCTGGCTGAAGCTGCCGGTGCTGGCGTTGAGCACGTCGATGCCGCTCACACCCGCCACCCACAGCGTGCCGGTGATGCCGTCAAAGCTGACGATCTCTGACAAGAAGCCACCGCTGGTGGCGTGGGCGTAGGTCCAGGCGCGGGTGGCGTTGTTCAGCTCGCCCGCAGCCAGGGTGGCGGTGGACGCGGCGCACAGCGCCACGGCGGCGGTGATCATCGAAAGGCGGTGTTTCATGGGGGTGGCGCGCACGGCGCAGCAAGAGTGGGTGCAGCGGGCGAGCCTATGAACGGCATGTGTCCGTGGCGTGACAAGTTCGGGCTGGCAGGGCCGTGCCGGCCCCCCAAGCAAGGGGCGGGCGCGGTGGCCGGCGTGTGGTTCGGACTCAACCGGCGTGCACGGCGCCTTGCCAAGGCACGCTGGTGTGGGCGGCTGGCCGGGCGATGGCGTTCATGTACTCGCTCTCCACCGCTTCCACCACATGCGCCCAGTCCAGGCGGCTGGCCGTGGCACGCGCCTGCACACCCAGCGTGCCCAGCCAGGCGCCGGCACCCACGATGCTGGCGGCGGCGTCGCAGAAGTCCTGGCTGTCATTCAAACGTGCCAGCACGCCGTTTTTGCCGCTGTGGATGAGCTGGCCGGCCGCAGCGTGGTCATAGGCCAGCACCGCCAGGCCACTGGCCATGGCTTCGGGCACCACGTTGCCAAAGGTCTCGGTCATGCTGGGGAACACAAACAGGTCGGCCGACGCGTAGTGCGCTGCCAGGTCTTCACCGCGCCGCACGCCGGCAAAGATGGCGTCGGGGCAGCGCGCCTGCAAAGCGGCACGTTCGGGTCCGTCGCCCACCAGCACCAGGCGCACTGCCGGCTTGACGCGGCGCATGGCCTCAAAGGCCTGCAGCAGCGTGGCCAGGTTCTTTTCAGCCGCCAGCCGGCCCACGCACAAGACCACCGTGGTGTCGGGCCCCGCGCCCCAACTGGCGCGCAGCGCCTGGCTGCGCCGGGCCGGGTCAAACTGCTGCGTGTCCACACCCCGCGCCACCACTTTCAGGCCCTGGAATCCGCTGCCCAGGAGTTCAGCGCGCAGGGCCGGCGTGGGCACCATGGTGCAGTGGGTGCGGTTATGAAACTTGCGCAGGTAAGCCATGATGGGGCTGCGCAACCACGCAATGCCGTAGTGCGCCGTGTAGGCATGAAAGTTGGTGCGGAAGTCCGACACCACAGGCAGCCGCAGGTGCAGCGCCACCTGCAGCGCCGACCAGCCCAGCGGGCCTTCGGTGGCAATGTGCACCACGTCGGGCTGGCGCGCCGTCCACAGGCGCAGCAGTGCACGTTTGCTGGGCAACCCCATCTTCAGTTGCGGGTAACGCGGTATGGGCAGGCCGCGCATCAGCACTTCGGCAAAACGGTCTTGTTCGGTGGCGGTGTCGGCCTTGTCCTGGCGTGGCCTTACCAGTTGCAACGCGTGCCCGCGGCCACGCAGGCCTTGCACCAGCTTGGCCACCGTGGCCGCCACGCCATTCACTTCAGGCGGGTAGGTTTCGGTCACCAGGGCCACACGCAGGCTGCGGTGTGCCGGCAGATAGTCGTCAACCATGATGGGAGCCTCGCTGTGGTTTGCCATGCGCAGATGTTGGCCGGCGCTTGCAACAGTCTGATGACAGCAAGGCGCCACGCCGTGCCCACTTTGGCCCCAGCATGGGACCGATGCAGGCGCGACACGGCATTGACACCGGCCCGACACCGATCTGTCACCGCTTGTTCATGCCGCCTTCACAGCGGCGCACCAGCATGCGGCCACGCGGGGGCTGCCTGGCCCGCGCACGGCACCCCATGAAGGAGAACCCACCCGTGAATGAGTTCCTGCAAGCCCTGAAGACCCAGCGCTGGGACGACCACCGCTACTACCACCAGAGCCGCATCAACCAGACGCTGCACTTCATCAGCGCGCTGTGCTTCATCACGGCCTACGTGTTCATTCCCATCAATCCGGTGGTGTCCGTGATGCTCGGCTGGATTCTGGCCATGGTCTCGCGACAGGCCGGGCACTTCTTCTTCGAGCCCAAGGGCTTCGACCACGTCAACCA
>CAZUKT010000481.1:0-3840 GCA_964620975.1 uncultured Rubrivivax sp.
GCGGAGCCGCAGACTGTGCGCATTGCCCGGACTTGGCGCTGGATGCGGGGGCACGGTGGCCGCGCGGTATCTGCGCTTCAGGCGCCGTTCGTCTGGCCAGGCGCGGCCGCAGCATCACATCACCGCAGCATGGCCTCAAGCGGCGGCCCCCCTTGAAAACGCGGGCAGCCTGGGCCTATGCACCCATATTCAGCGAAATCGCGCTGCACGGTTATTCCGACGACGCCTGCACGCGTGAGGTTCCAGGCAGCCCGGTGCGCGTGCCGCTGCACATCGCGGTCGAGCCGGGCATGGTTGTGCCGGCCACCTTGAGCCTGACGCGCGTTGGTGGCGAACCGCTGCCCAGCATCAGCACCGTGCTGTCGCTGCCGCCGCAGGCCGGCGGCTCGCTGGAGTTGGACCCCATTTCCACCTATGACGGCATCACCGCGCGGCTTGACGGCAACACGCTGGTCGTCAGTGCCCGCGAGAAACCGGCAGGCCGATACACCACGGCCATCGTTGTCACCTTGACCACCGATCGGCGCCATCGGCGCATCGTGCAGGTTGACTACACCGCCAGCCCGCCGCCGGGCGGCGAGGTCAAATTTGCGGTCACCCCGAATCTCCTCAGCGAAACGGCCGTCCAGGGAACCCCCTTCATCCGTCGCCTGCGGGTGACGCGCCCTTCGTGGAGTTCGGCACCGATCAGCGTCGAGCTGTACCCCCCGACAACGGCATTCCAGCTGCAGCGTGTCGATGAGGACGAATGGGATCTCTCGCTCGACCTGGTTGCTGCGGGTGTCGGCATACACACGATGTCGGTGTCGTTCGTCCTGGGCAGTGGGCCCGACCACAACAACACCCAGGCGAACGCATCCATTTGGGTCAATATCAACGACGGGTTCTCGGTGGGCGCGCTGGGCGGCGAGGTGTCCGCCACGGGCACCACAGCCGCACTGCGCTTTGAAGCCCCGGTGCACACCGCCGACGGGCAGCCGGTGCGCTGGACGGCCACCACCACCGCACCCGAGTTGCGCCTGCTCCGGGCCAGCGGGCAAACCGGCAGCGACACCTTGATCGTCGAGGTCGATGCCGGCGTGCTGGCGCGCACGACGCTGCAGCACACGTTCATGATCGACGTCGCCATTGACCGCCCCGGTGTGCCCGGGCGGCACGTGCCGCTGGTGCTGAAGAACAACGCGCCGCTGCTGGCCGCCGCATCGCCCGCCACGCTGGTGGGCGGCAGTGGCCGCGTCTACCTTGACGGCTGGTTCCCGCCGCAAGAACTGGCAGGCCTGCTCGACCGGCTTCGCATCACGGGCGCTGCGCTGGGTGGCGCCAGCATTGTTGAAGACCAGCGCTTCATTGGCAGCACCAACGTGCTGGCACTGGATCTCAGCGGCGCCATACCAGGGCAGCCGATAGAACTGCGTGACAGCAACGCGCTGGCGCCGCCGCTGCGGCTGGTAGCGACACAGGCGCTGCGCGACGCGGCCGGCTTTGTTGAGCTGCCGTTCGGCCGCTACCGGCCGGGCCAGTTTGCGCCCGCGCTGTCCAGCCTCTACTTCGCAGCCGACGGCAAGGCGTTGCGCTGGGCCTGGGACGGCAGCCACTGGACGCTGACAGTCGCCGCGCTGGACGGTCTGATCGACCTCACACCCGCCCCCGACGAAACTGTGTTGTGGGCCGCCGAAGCCAGCAACCTGCTGGCGCTGGACCCCCTGACGCTGGCGGTGCGCGAGCGCAGCGCGATGGTGCACCACGCCTGGCAAGGTGCCGGGCAAGCCGATCGCGTGGACGGCACGCAGGCCACTGGCCGCAAGGCCCTCACCACCAGCGCGGACGGCCGGATATTCGGGACGCTGGTAGACGTGGACGGCCGCACCTACACCGGCTGGCTTTGCAGCCCGCGCGACAACTCCCGTGCGCCCGCGCCGTGGTTGCAGAGCCCGCGCGTCTGTGACGCCGGCATGCGCCCGGGCGGCATGTTTGCGGGCCACGCGATGCATCTGGTGCGCAGTGCCAACGGCCAAGCGTTGTTGACGATCGGCAACGAAGGCTGGCGCACTGTCTACCGGGCATCGCGCCGCCAATGGGAAGGGATGTCGATGACGCGGGACGAACCCGGGCGGCGGTTCGTGGCGCTCAGCGACAGCGGCCTGCGCGCGGTGCGCGACGACGGCATGCTGTTCGAGTCTGGCCTTGCGCCGGGCCTCTGGATCCTTGCCGACAGCAACACCGCACTTGGCAACCTGTCCGACTTGCTGCCGCTGACGCACAGGGCCGCCGGCTACGGCATCAGCGGCGACGGCCGCATCGGCATCGTCTATGGCGTGCGCACCAGCGGCAGCGGCAACGCCGAGCGCGCCACCGACGCCAAGGCGTGGATCGTTGATCTGCGCTCGGTGTCGGCGGGCAGCGTGCCCACGGCGCCTGTGCTGGCCACCGTGGCGGTGCCGCCGTTGGGCTGCACCGCCACCTTCACCGACGGCGAAACCTGCATGCACACGGTTGCGATATCGGTGGCGCCCGGCGACCGAACGGCATTTCTGATCGGGCCACGTGGCCTGGCAGCGGTGCCCCTGCCTGAGCCGGGTGCGTCGCCGTCAGCGGCGCCGCGAAGCCGTGCGTGGGTGCGGACAGGGCCGGGCGCAAAGTAGGTTCAAGAGCCCGCCGCCCGCCCCACTGCGGCACCCTCACCCGCACCCGCAGATCCGGCGGCGCCCGTTCTTGCGCCTGCCGGCGTCAACGTTAGGTGCCGCCGGCTGTGCCCCACCGGTCAACGCCTTGCATGCGCCTGAAAGTGCTTCCCCGCGTTGTATCCGATAGTCCCCGATAGACCACGAAGCCCTCAAAACTACCCCCCTCACTCCCACTCTATTGTCAACAGGCAGATCCGGCTCATAGGCAAGAGTCGCGATTTGGCAGCATGGTAGAGGGTCGACACCAACAGTTTTACCGTCGCGATTGGAGGCTCCGGTCGGGCGTAGATTTGCCGAGTTCAAGCGTGTAGTGTCAGGAGCGGCGCCGGAAGACGGGAAGTCGGGCCGCCAGGCAGCAGGTTGTCGGTATCGAGTGGCCTCTTTGCTCCGCGATGACGGTAGTTTTGCCCACGCTGACGGTACTGCGATCTGAGTCACCCTCGCCACTCGCATACGCCTTACAATTGAGCTCCTTGTAAGGAGCATGGAATGGCTGAGTCCACCATCACCGCAAAGGGCCAGACCACCGTGCCCGCCGAAATCCGGGCTCTTGTGGATGCCAAACCAGGCACGCGCCTGGTCTGGTCGGCGATGCCCGACGGCACCACCATCGTCCGGGCCAAGACCAAGTCCATCCTCGACATGGCCGGCATGCTCAAGGCCCCCAAGGGCAAACACGTCAGCGTTGACGACATGAACCCCTGGCGCTGAGGTCGACACCGGTATGCCGGCGCTCGACACCAACGTCCTGGTGCGCTACATCGTCCAGGATGATCCATCGCAGTTCGCCGCCGCCACGCGTCTGATCAGCCGCTGTGTCGCCGAAGGCTCGACGCTGTTCGTCCCCGTGACGGTCTTGCTCGAGCTGGAGTGGGTGCTGCGATCCAGCTTCGCGTTCGGCAAAGACGATGTGCTGATGACCCTTTCCAGCCTCTTCTCGGCGGCCGAGCTGACCTTCGAGTCCGAGCGAGCGCTCGAAGTCGCGCTGCAGTTGTTCCGCGAAGGATCAGCCGACTTCGCAGACTGCCTCCACGTCGCGTTGGCCACGCAGGCTGGCGAGCAGCCGCTGTGGACTTTCGACAAGGGGGCAGCCAAGGTCAGCGGCGCCCAGCTGTTGGCCAAGACTTGAATCGGTGTCGAATCGCAGCCGGATCCG
>CAZUKT010000482.1:0-3043 GCA_964620975.1 uncultured Rubrivivax sp.
GGTACACCGGCCGGCTCTTGGGTTGCAGCAGAAGCGCGGTGATCCACGATGGCGACGACGTTGACGCCATTGGCAATCAGCGCGCGAGCCGTGTCGTAGCCGCTGTCGCAGGCTGTCGCGATGACCACCCGGCGCCCACAGGCCACACCGTAGTGCGAGGCATAACGCCCCACAGCGCCAGCCAGCATAACCCCAGGGCGGTCGTTGTCGGGAAACAGCATCGGCCGCTCGAATGCGCCGGTGGCCAGGATAATGCGATCCGCGCGCAGTTTCCACAGACGCTCGCGCACATTGCCACCGATAGGCTGCACCGCCGCTGCCATCAAATGGTCGTACAGGCCGAAAACGGTGCAGCGGGTTTGCACTTCGACGCCAACCTGCAGCAGCTCGGGCAGTCGGGCGGCCGAGGCCGGTTCTAGTTGGGCCGCACCTTCTAGCAGCAGCACCTGCCGGCCGCTACGCGCGGCAGACAGCGCTGCTTGAATCCCCGCAGCGCCTGCTCCGACAACGAGTACCTCGATCCGGCGAGTGACCTGATCGTACCGGTCGGGGTCGTGGGCGTTAGCGGCCACACCCAGGCCAGCCATGCGCCGGATGGTGGGTTCGAACCAATGCCAGTGCGGCCACATGAAGGTCTTGTAGTAGAAGCCCGCTGGCAGCAACGCGGCGAAGCGCTGCGTGAGCGCAGCCAGATCGAAGTCCAGGCTGGGCCAGGCGTTGCCTGTAAAGGTTTGCAGGTCTTCGCTTGCAGCAATGTCGGTGGCCCGCGTGTTGGGTGTGCGTGTGCCGCCCTGGCCGATGTCAAGCAGGCCCGTGGGTTCTTCCACCCCGCAGCTGAAGATGCCTCGCGGCCGGTGCAGCTTGAAGCTGCGGCCCACCTGCTTGATTCCCTGGGCAAGCATTGCGGAAGCCACGGTGTCGCCGGCAAAGCCATGCACCTCGCGCCCATTGAACTGCAATCGCAGTGGTTTGTTCCTGTCGATCCAGGCGCCATGGGGAGCGGGAAGTCGGTAGCCGCTCATGATGACCTTGATGGGCACACTTCTGTGATCCCGTAGACAGCCGTTACCTCGTGGGTGACGGTGTCTCGCAAAATATTGAACCATTGGCGGCAGCCGTAGGTATGGCGCCAGCGCTCTGCGTGGGCCCCCTTGGGGTTGGCGCGGAAGTACAAATAGGAGCCCCAGGTTTCGTCATCACACGCCAGCGAGGGCCGCACGATACCTGTCGTGCCACCACAGTGAAATTCGTTCTCCGGGCGCGGCCCGCAGAAGGGACAGTTCAGTTGCATCATGATCGTGTCAACTTAGTGTGCGATACCAGCGGCAGCGGCTTCATCTATGAGCCGGCCGGTGTGAAAACGGTTCAATTGGAAGGGTTCGGCCAATTCGTGGTTGCGCCCGGTGGCCAGCACATGGGCCAGAGTCCAGCCGCCCACCGGGATGGCTTTGAAGCCGCCGGTGCCCCATCCGCAATTGATGTACAGACCGGATACCGGCGTGGCGCCGATGATCGGGCTGCTGTCCTGCACCACGTCCACGATGCCGGCCCATTGGCGCAACAGGCGCAGGCGCCCCAGCGTGGGGAGCATCTCTACCGTCGCCGCAATCACCTGCTGCAGGATGGCAAAGCTGCCGCGCTGCGCATACGAGGGGAAATGGTCGAGCGCTCCGCCGATAACGACTTCGCCCTTGTCGCTCTGGCTCCAGTAGGCACCCAGCGCCGGCGACATGGTGACGGTGTTGAGCACCGGTTTGACCGGCTCACTCACCATGGCCTGAAGCGCGTAGCTGGTAACGGGCAGCTGGAAACCAGCCATTCCGGCCAGCACCGATGAGTGTCCGGCCACCGCCAGTGCCACCTTCTCGGCACGGATGTCGCCACGGTTTGTCGTAACACCGACCACGCTGTCGCCCTGCTTGAGGAAACCGGTGACAGCGCAGTTCTGCACGATGTCCACTCCGAGGGCCGAGGCGCCGCGGGCGTATCCCCAGGCCACCGCGTCGTGCCTTACCGCGCCGCCACGCCGCTGTATGAATCCGCCCAGGATGGGATAGCGCGCTTCGGGACCGAAGTTCAGGCGGGGCTCGAGCGTGCGCACCTGCGCGGCATCGAGCAACTCGGCATCCACCCCATTGCACAGCATTGCATTGGCCCAGCGCGCCTGCGAATCCATGTCGTGGCGCGAATGCGCGAGCGTCAGCACCCCACGCTGGCTGAACATGATGTTGAAGTTGAGCTCCTGCGCCAGCTGCTCATACTGCCGCACCGAGAAGTCGTACAGCCGCGCACTCTCGGGGTAGAGGTAGTTCGACCGCACGATGGTGGTGTTGCGCCCGGTATTGCCACCGCCGATCCACCCCGCTTCGAGCACAGCCACATTCGTGATGCCATGGTTCTTCGCAAGGTAGTAGGCCGTGGCCAGGCCGTGGCCGCCGCCGCCGATGACGATGACGTCGTAGCGCGGCTTGGGCTCGGCCTCGCGCCAGGCAGGCGCCCAGTCGGCGTGGCCCGATCGGGCAGCGGCGAACAGGTTCCAGGCAGAGTAGCGCTTGCGCGCCGGTGTCGGGTTGGGCATCAAGGTGATCAGAGCGTAGTGCGAGTGAGCGGCCAGGACTTGTGCCCGCCGCACGAATAGTTGGTCGTTTGCAATTTCCGTTCGGCCGCAGTTGAGGGTGGCGTGCGGGTTCTCTTGGGGCAAGCGTGTCGAGACAAGTTGTTGATCGTCCCCTACGCCAGAAAGTGGCCAATATACTATCCAATGTTCTGAATCGACCGCTCAGCAATCAACAAGGTAGCTAAGAAATGACCCCTGCCCAGCCCCTGAACTTGGACGAAATACTGACCGGAATCCGCGCCTGGATCGAAATCGAGAGCCCCACCGATGACCCCGATGGCATGGCCCGCATGGCCGCCCGGGTGCAGGCCGACTACGAAGCCATCGGCGTGCGGGTGGAGCGCATTGCCGGCCGGGACGGGTTTGGCGACCACTTGCTGGCCACCGACGACCGGCACTGCCCACCCGAGGCCGCGGCCGGACCGG
>CAZUKT010000482.1:3053-3830 GCA_964620975.1 uncultured Rubrivivax sp.
GGTCTGCTGATCCTGAGCCACATCGATACCGTGCATCCCATCGGCACGCTGGCCGGGCCTTTGCCGTTCCGCATCGAGGGAGACCGTGCCTATGGCCCAGGCGCTGAGGACATGAAGGGCGGCACCTATCTGGCGCTGGCCGCCCTGCGGCAGATCGGCCGGGCCGGCCTGAAGACGCACTTGCCGGTGCGGCACTTGATGGTCAGCGACGAAGAGATGGGCAGCGACACCTCGCGCGAGCACATCGTGCGCGAAGCACAACGGGCCAAGTTCGTGCTCGTCACCGAACCGGCCCGGTCGGGTGGCAAGATCGTCACGGCGCGCAAGGGGGGCGCTGGTTTCACGGTCACGGCCCATGGCGTGGCGGCGCACGCCGGCGTCGAACACCACCTCGGACGCAACGCGATCCACGAGATTGCACACCAGGTGCTGGCGCTGGAAGCGATGACCGACTACGCACGCGAACTCACTGTCAGCGTGGGCCTGATCAAGGGCGGCACGCGTTCCAACGTGGTGCCCGACACCGCATCCGTGGAAGTGGACGTGCGCATGCCCAACCCCGAAATCGGCGAAGAAATCGTGCGTCGCATCCGGGCCCTCAAGCCCCACCTGGAAGGCGTCACACTGACCGTGGAGGGCGGCATCAACCGGCCAGGCTACGAAAAGACACCCGGGATCGCAGCGCTGTACGAACATGCCAAAGGGCTGGCGGCCGAGATCGGCTTCGAGTTGATCGACCTGAAGACCGGCGGCGGCAGTGATGGCAACTTCACCGCC
>CAZUKT010000483.1:0-3826 GCA_964620975.1 uncultured Rubrivivax sp.
AGGCTGCCGACCACGGCACTGGAATTCAGCTAGATCGCGGCCAAGATCAGCAGCGCGCCGCTGTGGATGGCCAAGGAACCCTTGAAAGGCGATGCACCCGTCAAGGGTTGGGCTGACTTCAAGGCCAAAGGCATGTTCAGCGGCCCCAAGTACACGCTCAAGAAAGGCTGGGGCGGCAAGTTCGCCACGCCCAGCAAGAAGTTCGAGTTCTACAGCCAGGCTCTGAAGGCCGGCCTGCTGGAACACGCGAAGAAGTTCGAAACCACCACCGACGACATCCTTGCTGCAAGCGGCTACGTGGCACGCGGCGAAGTGGCCTTTGTGCCGCATTACGAGCCGCCCAAGCGGCACGGCAGCATGGCCGACTACCCCTTTGACTTCGTCGACTACAAGTCACGCCTGAACCGGGAAGGGCGCAGCGCCAACCTGCCGTGGTACCAGGAGTTCAAGAAGGTCGACCCGGGCGACGTGTCGTACAGCGACGTATTGAAGATGAACCCGCTGGACGGCACCCGGCTGGGCCTGAAGACGGGTGACACGGTCAGGATCACCTCGATGGCAGGGTCGATCACGGTGCCGCTCAAGCTGTGGGAAGGTATCCGCCCCGGCACGGTCACCAAGTGTTATGGCCAGGGCCACTGGGCCTACGGCCGTGTGGCGGCCAAGGACTACGCCAAGGCCACGCCCAACGGCGGCAACAACAACGAAATCCTGGTCGATGACTACGACCGGCTCAGCGGCGCCACGGCGCGCAACGGCGGCTTCACGGGCGTGAAGATCGTCAAGGCCTGAGCCTGCCCACCGAACCAAAGGAACACATCATGACAAGACTTGGAATGGTCATTGACCTGGCAAAGTGCGTGGGCTGCGGTGCTTGTGCGTTTGCCTGCAAGACTGAAAACAACACCCGCAACCGCGGTGACGGCCAAAGCCACAACTGGGCCGACTTCATCATGCGCACCGAGGGCACCTTCCCCAACGTCACGCACTTCGTGATGCCGGTGCTGTGCAACCACTGCACCGACGCGCCTTGCATCAAGGTCTGCCCGGTCAAGCCCAACAAGGCGATTTTCAAGACGCCTGAAGGCATCACGCTCACCGACCCCGAGTTGTGCATCGGCTGCCGCCAGTGCCAGGAAGCGTGCCCCTACAGCCATGACGATCTCGATGGCCGCAGCCTGAACGGCGAAACCTACAGCGTCATCAGCTACAACGCGGCCGACAAGAGCACGCAACCCTACTGGACCGACAAGGGTGCAGCGGCGATTGCCGGCTGCACGTCCACCGGCGCTGAAGTGGCGGCCAAGGCGGGCGCCACCACGCCAGCCATGAACCAGTTCACCTCGGGTGATGCGCAGCCCATCCGCAAGGGCGACATCATTGAAAAGTGCACCTTCTGCCACCACCGCACGCTGAATGGTTTGCAACCTGCTTGCGTGGAAGTGTGCCCGTCGCAGGCGCGCATCTTTGGTGACCAGGAAGACCCCAAGGCCGCGATCTCGATGATCCTGGCCAAGGAAAAGTCCTTCCGCCTGCAAGAAGAAAAAGGCACCAAGCCCAACGTGCACTACATCGGCAAATACAGTGTCCGGGCCTGATGTGCAGCCTGAACCGCAGCCTGGTGTGGCCGTGATGCCGGCCGTGCCCGAAGGGGCACTGGCGCGGCAGGAGTTGTGCCGGTTTCTGGCCGGGTGTTACTACGAGCCCGGACCGGAATTTGCCGAAGAGCGGTTGCTGGATTCGGTGGTGACCGCCGCGCAGCGCATCAGCCCCGAACTGGCCGAGCACGCGCAGCGGCTGGCCTTGGCGTTTGCGGCGGTGCCGCTGCAGGACCTGCTGGTGGACTACACGCGCCTTTTTGTGGGCGCACCGCAGGCCTACGCCAAGCCCTATGCATCGGTGTGGCTCACGGGCGAGCCCGAGCTGATGCAAGACAGCGCCATGGCCTTGCTGCAGTTGTACGAGCAAGGCGGGTTTGAGGTGGACCCGGGGTTCCGTGACCTGCCCGACCACGTGGCCGTGGAACTGGAATTCCTGTACCTGCTGACCTACCAGCACAACCAGGCGCTGGCCGCCGGTGACGTGCCGGCGCAGCAGGCGGTTGAGGTGCTGCGCAGCTCATTCCTGGTGGGGCATCTGGGCTGCTGGCTGGGGCCGTTCATCCTGGCCACGCACGAACATGCGCAGTGTGAGTTCTACCGGGAACTGGCCGAACTGACCGAGTTGTTTGTGCGGATGGAAGGCACGCTGCAAGGCGGCGCAACACGGCACTGATGCCGACAGCCGGCGGGCGCCAGCAGCCCGCAGCGGGCACCTGCCACTGCGGACTGGCCGCACAGGCAGCCTATTTCTCGACAGGGTAGCCGGCCGTGATGGACTTCTGGATCTCGGCCAGGGTGGCCGCCGTGGGCGGCGCTGGCGACCAGGCCGAGTAGCCCCACTTCATGGCGTAGGCCTTGTAGCCCAGCAGTCGCAGGGCCGTGACCGCCTTGTTCTGCTGCTGACCGGTGTCGCAGTGCACGATGATGTCCTTGTCGCGCGGAAGCATGGCCAGCGTTTCGGGTTTTGCCACGTCCATCACGCCCACGAACACGGCACCGGGCAGGTGGCCCTTGTCGTACTTCTTGTCCTTGGGCACACGCACGTCCACGATCAGGAAGTCGCCCTTGCCGGCCTTGAGGCGGGCCGCCACTTGTTCTGCCGTCAGGTCGTAGTAGTCGTTGTCGGGCAAGCCGCTCATGTAGGCATTGACGAACTTCTGCAGCGTGGCCTGTTCCGCGGGGCTGGCCAGTGGCAGTGGCTTTTCTGCCCACACGGGGCTGCAAAGTGCGCCAGCCAGAGTCAGGGGCAGCAAGACCTTGATGAAGCTTGTATTCATGGAAATTTCCAAAGGGTTGAAAAGACAGAGACCGTTCATGCGCTGAGCCACGCCTGGACCATGTCGCGGCTGGGCACGCCACCGGCGTGCACCACCTTGCCGTCGATCACCACACCCGGCGTGCGCATGACGCCGTAAGCGACGATGTCGCGCATTTCCTCCACTTTGCACAGGGTGATGGCCACACCCTGGGTCTGAGCCACTTGCTCGATCAGTGCTGCGGTGGACTTGCAGTTGGCGCAGCCACTGCCAAGTACCTTGATGTCCATTCGGTTGTCCTTTCGGGTTGACGGGATGCGCAAAACGCCGCGCTTCGCCACAGGCGCAGCGCGAAAAGGGGGTTGCGGCACGGGGTGTTCACAGCACCGCGTTGAAGACGAAGCCAACGATCAGGATGCCCGTGGCCACCACCAGGACAAAAGTAGCGATCAGCGGCAACTTCAGCACTTTGCGCAGGATGATCATTTCGGGCAGCGAAAGGGCGATCACGCTCATCATGAAAGCCAGCACCGTACCCAGCGCCGCCCCCTTGGCCAGCAAGGCCTGCACGATGGGGATGACACCGGCCGCGTTGCTGTACATGGGCACACCCACCAACACGGCGGCGGGCACCGACCACCAGGCGTCCTTGCCCATGATGGCGGCCATGAAATCTTGCGGCACCCAGCCGTGTATGGCGGCACCGACAGCGATACCGCCAAGGATGTAGGGCCAGACTTTGCCGACGACCTGGTGCACGCTGCCCATGCCCGCGTCAATTCGCTCGGCCAGCGTGAGGCCAGCGCTGCTGGCTGCCGCCGACACCTTGGGCATGTCGCGCACCCAATCCTCCAGGTAGCGCTCCATCTTCAAGCGGCCGATGACCCAACCCGCGACGATGGCCACCGTGAGGCCGAGGCTCATGTACAGCAACGCGATCTTCCAGCCGAACAGGCCAAACAGCAGCGA
>CAZUKT010000484.1:0-1758 GCA_964620975.1 uncultured Rubrivivax sp.
CTTCAAAGACTGGACTACCATCCTCTACCAGTTTGGTCTAGCCGCCGTAGCCCTCAAGACCCTAAGATAATAAGCTCAAACGACACTTCTCCTTCCCTGACTGTCATTGCGGGCTCCGACCCGCAATCCAGGTTCCCAAACGACGAAGTCAGCCTCCTGAACATCCTGCAAGTCATCGCCGACAACCGGTGCCCGCTGGTGTTGGGCCCCACTGGTACCTGGACGCCAGCCACAGCCCGGCAAAGGTCAGCGCGGCGTTGAGCAGCAACAACTCCAGACCCCAGCGGTAGTTGCCAAACAGCGCCGCCTGGTTCAAATCGATCAGCCAGCACAGGGCGGGCGCCGCCAGAGCGACCCAGGGCAAGGCGTGGCGCATGAGCTGGCGCTGACTCATCAGGATGGCAAAGGCGAACAGTCCGAGCAGAGGGCCGTAGGTGTAGCCGGCCAGCTTCAAGATCAGGTTCACCATGCTCGGGTTGTCAAGCCAGCGAAAGCCGAGCGTCAAGAACAGAAACAGCAGCGCGTAGCCGAGGTGCACGCTGCGCCGGACACGCGCGCGCTGCTTGTCGCTCAGGTCAGCACGCTGGTTCAGGCCCAGCAGATCAAGGCAAGTGCTCGAGGTGAGTGCCGTGATGGCGCCATCGGCGCTGGGAAAGAGCGCCGAGATCAGCGCCAGCACAAACACCAGTTGCACCCAGATCGGCAAAAAACGCAAGACCACGGTCGGAAACAGCTGGTCGCCCTGCGCCCGAATGCCTTGCTGCTGGGCAAACAGCGTCAGCAGCCCGCCCAAAAACAGGAACAGCGTCACCACCATGACCATGATCACGCCCATCAGCATCATGTTCTTCTGCGCGTCGCCCAGGCGGCGCACCGAGATGTTCTTCTGCATCATCTCCTGGTCCAGCCCGGTCATGGCCAGCGCAATGGCGCAACCCGCCACCAGTTGTTTGGCCCAAAAACTGGCGCTGTTGGGGTCGCTCACCACGGCTTGCGCCAAGCCACCGGCACGCATCGCTTGCCAGCCGTCAAGCACGCCGAGGTTCATGGCCTGCAGCAGGAACACCAGGCAAATCACCAGGCCCGCCAGCATGCCCGCCGTCTGCAAGGTGTCGGTCCAGACGATCGTCTTGACGCCGCCCTCCATGGTGTAGAGCAGGATCATCACCAGCACGACGGCAGCGCTGACCCAGAACGGCACGCCCATGCCATCGAACACCATGTCTTGCAGCACGCGCACCACCAGGTACAGGCGCGCCGCCGCCCCGAGCGTGCGTGAGAGGATGAAGAACGCAGCACCGGTGCGCTGCGCCGAGGCACCCAGTTGATGCGCCAGCACGGCGTAGATCGAACTGACATTGAGCCGGTAGTAGAGCGGCAACAGGATGTAGGCCACCAGCGCATAGCCCACAAACTGACCCAGCACGATCAAGAGGTAAGAAAAACCGCTGCGCCCGACCATGCCGGGCACGCTGATGAAGGTGACCCCCGACAGCGAGGTGCCGATCATGCCGAAGGCGACCAGCAGCCAGTGGCTGCTCTTGTTGCCGACAAAGAAGCTCTCGTTGTTGGCGCGCCGCGCCGTCCACCAGGCCACACCCAGCAAGAGCAGAAAGTAGCCGACGATGAAGCTCAGCAACAAGGGCGCCGTGATGGCGCTGTGGGCGCTCACCGGTGCCTGGGTCGATGCAACGCCAGCAGCGGCGTCATTAAGCAGTTGTGACATTCATGTACTCTGGCAGGCAGCGAACTCAAGCC
>CAZUKT010000484.1:1768-3816 GCA_964620975.1 uncultured Rubrivivax sp.
GCACCGACTGGACGCGGCAGCGGCATGTTCTTGTTCCGCATCACATCGCGCAAGCGGTCCGGGTAGTCGGTGATGATGCCGTCGACCCGCCAGTCGATCAGGCGCTCCATCTGCGCCTTCTGGTTGACGGTCCAGGGAATCACCTGCAAGCCCAGCGCCTGGGCTTCTTTCACGAGCGCTGGCGTCAGGTTGTTGTGGTTGGGCGCCCAGATCACGCCCGAGGCCGCACCCGCCGAGGCACGCACCATGCGCGGCACAGAGCCGCCATGGTCGGTCAGCACGTGGCCAGCGGTCCAGGAGCCGTCTTTCAGGGTGTGAAAACCGGCCGATTCAATCGTCAGGTACATGGTGCGAAGGCTCGGCTCCATGCTGTGCAGCAGCTCCAGCGTGCGCCAGTCAAAACTCTGCACCATGACACGCTGCGTCATGCCAGCCTCGCGGATCACCGCCAGCATCTTCTCGACAAAGGCTTGTGGCGCCAACGTGCTGTCGGGCCAGTGCGGATTGATCTTGGTCTCCATGTCGAAATGGATGTCCTTCGCGCCGAGCTCGTTGACCCGCTTGAAGAGCGCGGCCAGCGTCGGTATGCGCTGCCCGTCACGCGGCTGCTGGTCCGGGAATTCCCTGGCGTAACTGTGCGCCGGGTTGATACGACCGACGTCATAGCTCTGCACCTGCGCCAGCGTGAGCGATTTGATGAGCGCTCGCGGCTCGGCAACCCACTGGCCGCTGGCATCGCGCGTGATGGCCGGGTTGAGCGAGGCGTCGTGCGAGATCACCGGCACACCGTCGGCGGTGATGGCAATGTCGAGCTCCAGCGTCGTGACGCCCATGCGAATCGCGTTCTCGAACGAGACCAAGGTGTTCTCAGGCAGCAAGCCACGCCCGCCGCGATGCGCTTGCAAATCAAAGGCCGTGGCGTCAGTCGCCACCAGAAGGCACAGCGCCAGAGTCAGGCCGCTGAGCACGCGCGAAGCAAGGGTTGGGGAATCATGGGGCATTGGCTTTACCTTCAAAGAAATCTCGCTCCGGCCGGGGAACGCCCTAATGCGTGCGCGTGACCTTGGCCAGATGCGGCGGCTGGTCGGGATTGAGGCCGCGCTCGCGCGCCAGCGCTTCCACCATCGGGTAAAAGCTCTGGATCACGGAGATCGGATCGAGATCGGGCGTACCCGTTTCGATGATCGGCAGGTTGGCGCCGGGTGTGCCCACCGGCGCGGCCAGCAGAACCCGCGCGCCGCGCGCGCGCATCTGCTCGGCCAGGGCCAGCAGGCCGGCCTGTGCCGGGCCGCGCGGTGCCAACACCAGCAGCGGGTAGCCCTGCTCGATCAAGGCCATCGGGCCATGCATCACCTCGGCGCCTGAAAAGGCCTCGGCCTGAATGCCGCAGGTCTCCTTGAACTTGAGCGCCGCTTCCAGCGCCACCGGCAAGCCGGTGCCGCGCCCGATCACGAAGAGACGGTCAGCGTCACGCAAGGCTTGCACCGCCGGCGACCAGTCGGCGTGCACCGCCCGCATCAAGACCGCAGGCAGGTCGGCCAGCGCGGCACTGAGCGCAGTGTCCTGCTGCCAGGCGGCCACCAGCCGCGCCCCGGCCACCAGCTGGGCGATGAAACTCTTGGTCGCCGCCACGCTCAGTTCGGCACCGGCATGCAGCGGGAAGAGCCACTTGGCAGCGCACCCGAGCGGCGAATCGGCCTGGTTCACGAAGGCCACGGTACAAGCCCCACCCTCGGAAAAAAGACGGGTCGGTGCCACCAGATCCGGACTCTGCCCGGACTGTGAAAAAGCCATTGAAAGCAGGCCCTGGCAGGCAATTTTTGAATCGTAGAGCGTCACCAGAGACATGGGCAACGAGGTCACCAGTTGCCCCAGGCGCACCATGATCAGGTAGGCCAGGTAGTGGGCGGCGTGATCCGAGCTGCCACGCGCCACGGTCAGAATCGACTGCGGTGGCTGCGCTCGCAGCAGCGCGCCAAAGTCCTGCCATTGCTGGACATCGCTCGCCAATTGGCGCGCCACAGCGACCGGCGCCTCGCGCGCATCTT
>CAZUKT010000485.1:0-3815 GCA_964620975.1 uncultured Rubrivivax sp.
CGGCGCACCGACCTGCCGCATCAGTGGTTTTCGCGGGCGTGGTTGATGGTGTACTTGGGGATCTCGATGGTCACGTCCTGGTTGCTCAGGATGGCCTGGCAGCTCAGGCGCGAAGTGGGGGTGAGGCCCCAGGCGCGGTCGAGCAAGTCTTCTTCACTCTCGTCCATCTCCCCCAGCGAGTGCAAGCCAACCTTCACCACCACATGGCAAGTGGTGCAAGCACAGCTCATCTCGCAGGCGTGTTCGATGGCAATGCCGTTTTCCAGCAAGGCTTCGCAGATGGACGTACCCGTGGGCGCTTCAATGGTGTCGCCCAGCGGGCAGAACTCGGCGTTGGGCAGGATGCGGATGGTGGGCATGATCAGACTTCTTCAAGCCGGCGGCCCGAAAGCGCAAGGCGTATGCCCTGGTTCATGCGGGCTGCGGCAAAGGCTTCGGTGCCGTCAGCCAGCGCCTTGGTGGCGGCTTCAATGGCTGCGGCGTCTTCACTGGCCGAAAGGCGCTGCGTGGTGTCCACCAGCAAAACCAGTTCAGCTTGTTCCTGTGGCGTCAAAAGGTCGGCGTCAGCCGCCAACGCAGCACGTGTGGCAAGCACCATGCGCTCGGCATCGACCCGGGCCTCGCGCAAACTGCGTGCCGCCATGTCGGCTTCGGCATGGGCAAAACCGTCTTTCAGCATCTGCGCGATCTGCGCGTCGGCCAGCCCGTAGCTGGGCTTGACAACGACCGAGGCTTCGACACCCGAGCCCATCTCACGCGCCGCCACGCTGAGCAAGCCGTCGGCATCTACTTGGAAGGTGACACGGATGCGTGCTGCGCCAGCGGCCATGGGCGGGATGCCCCGCAGCTCAAAACGCGCCAAAGACCGGCATTCACTCACCAGCTCGCGCTCGCCCTGCACCACGTGCACGGCCATGGCCGTCTGGCCGTCCTTGAAGGTGGTGAATTCCTGCGCCTTGGCCACCGGGATGGTGGTGTTGCGCTCTATCACGCGCTCGGTCAGGCCACCCATGGTTTCCAGCCCCAGGCTGAGTGCAATCACGTCCAGCAGCAGCAACTCACCGTCCTTGGCGTTGCCGGCCAGCGCATTGGCCTGAATGGCGGCGCCAATGGCCACCACTTCGTCAGGGTTGAGGTTGGTCAGCACAGAACCGCGCCAATGCGGCCCAAACAGCTCGCCTACCGCCGCCCGCACCAGCGGCATGCGCGTGCTGCCACCCACCATCACCACGCCGTTGACGTCATCGCGGGCCACTTTGGCATCACGAAGCACCTTGCGCACGGCTGCCAGTGTCTTGTCCACCCACGGGCGGGCCAGTTGGTCCAGCTGCCAGCGGCTCACCGCCATCTGCACAACACCGCCGGCCAGGCTGGCTTGCCAGGGCGCCGTGTCGCTGCTGCTTAGCGCTTCCTTGGTGGCACGTGCGGCCACCAGCGCGGCACGTTTGTCGTGTGCGCTGCTGGCCACCACGCCGAGTTGCGCCAGGGCCCAGTCGGCCAGCGCGTGGTCAATGTCGTCGCCGCCCAGCGACGCGTCGCCCCCCGTGGCCACCACCTCAAAGACGCCGCGGTTCAGGCGCAGCAAGGAAATGTCGAAGGTGCCGCCGCCGAGGTCGTAGACCGCGTACAAGCCTTCGCTGCCATGGTCCAGCCCATAAGCCACGGCCGCCGCCGTGGGCTCGCTGATCAGGCGCAGCACGTTCAGGCCGGCCAGTTGCGCCGCGTCCTTGGTGGCCTGGCGCTGGGCGTCGTCAAAGTACGCCGGCACGGTGATGACGGCGCCAAAAAGATCGTCGTCAAAGGTATCTTCGGCACGCTGTCGCAAGCTGGCCAGGATCTCGGCCGAAACCTCTACCGGTGTCTTGTTGCCTTCACGCGTGGCCAGCGCCACCATGCCGGGCTGGTCTACAAAGCGATAGGGCAGTTTGTCGCGCCCGGTGATGTCGGCGAGCTTGCGGCCCATGAAACGTTTGACCGAGACGATGGTGTTCTCGGCGTCTTCGGCCTGCGCTGCGCGGGCCTCAAACCCGATCTGGCGCCCGCCGCCGGCCAGGTAGCGCACGGCCGAAGGCAGCAGCACCTGACCTTGGCCGTCGGGCAGGCACTCGGCCACGCCGCTGCGCACCGCAGCCACCAGTGAATGTGTGGTTCCGAGGTCTATGCCCACGGCGATGCGCCGCTGGTGCGGGTCAGGCGCCTGCCCGGGTTCTGAGATTTGAAGCAATGCCATGATGGTCAGCGGTTGGCGTCCAGGGTGTCGAGGCGGCGCTCGATGTCCTGGCGGAAGCGGGCCACGAACATCAGCGCGCGCACCTGGGCGGCTGCGGCAGTGGTGTTGTTGTGCTCGTCGAGCAAGGCGGTCAGCGTGTCCATCATTGCGCCTTCATCGTGCGCCACCTGCTCGTCCAGGGTGGCCACGGCGGCAGCTGAAGCGGCATCTTCCAGCGCCTCGCGCCACTGCATCTGCTGCATCAAAAAGGCCGTGGGCATGGCCGTGTTGCGTTCGGCATTGATGGGCACGCCGCGCTGTTCACACAGATATGCGGCACGGCTGAGCGGGTCTTTCAAGCGCTGGTAAGCCTCGTTCACACGCACGGCCCATTGCATGGCCAGCCGCTGTGCAGTGGCGCCCTCGGCGGCAAAACGGTCGGGGTGCACCTGCGCTTGCAGTTCACGCCGCCGGGCGTCCAGTGCGGCGCGGTCCAGCGCGTGCTGCTTCGGCAGGCCCAGGAGCGCGAAGTCGTCGTCCGACAGCTTCATAGCGCCTTGGCGTAAAAAACTGACAAGCCGTTGTCGGGGTAGCCACCGAACGGGCCGCGCCGCGTGTAGCCGGCGCGTTCATACAGGCGCACGGCCTCGGTCTGGTCGCTTCCGGTTTCGAGCAGCGCAAGCCCGTAGCCACTGGTGCGTAGATCTTGTTCTATGGCATGCAGCAGTTGCACCCCCAGCCGCCGGCCACGCTGGGCAGGGTCCACATACATGCGCTTGACTTCACCGTAGATCGCGCCACCGGTGGCTGGCTCGGCCGGCATGCGCCGCGCCGCACCGGTACCCACGATTTGCCCGACGTCACGTGCCACGAAAAAGCTCACCTCCGGCGCCAGCAGTTCCTGCACACCCAGGATGTAGTTGGCCTCGGGCGGGTACAGCGTGGCCAGATAGCGGTCAAGGGCGTCCAGCAGAGCCACCACGTCGGGCTGGTCGGGGCTTTCACGGCGGATGACGGTGGAGTCGGGCATGGGGTTGCTGGAAACGAGCAAGGCGCGGTGGTGGTGCCGCGCCTTGGTGAGCCTTGGCGATTCAGCCAGGGGCTGTGGGGCGGCAGGCGGTCAAACGCGAAAGGACTCGCCACAACCGCAGCGGTCTTTTTCGCGCGGGTTGTGGAACTTGAAGCCTTCGTTGAGGCCTTCGCGCACAAAGTCGAGCTCAGTGCCGTCGATGTAGGGCAGGCTCTTGGGGTCGACCAGCACCTTGACACCGTGGTCTTCAAAGATCACGTCGTCGGGGGTGATGTCGTCGGCGTATTCGAGCTTGTAGGCCAGGCCAGAGCAGCCGGTGGTCTTGACGCCCAGGCGCACGCCAACACCCTTGCCACGTCGGCCCAGGTATCGCGTGACGTGCCGTGCTGCGGCTTCGGTAAGGGTGACTGCCATATCGAGATTTAGCCTACAAAGCCCTCGCGCTGAACCGGCTCTGCCAGCCGAAGCCATCTTCCGCCCGCAACGCCTGCTGCACCTCCGGCCGTTCCAGATGGTTCTCCATCTGGCGCGCCACCGCCTCCGAATCGGCGATCACCCGGCCATCCGGCATCATGA
>CAZUKT010000486.1:0-3811 GCA_964620975.1 uncultured Rubrivivax sp.
TCCAGATCCGCCATCTTTATAAATATCTGGAAAATATTTCAATTTCCGACCCGATAGGAACGGCGTTTACAAACTCGGTTACGGCAAACAAATCTTTGTCTAAGATCGTTGACCCGTCGCCACTCACAAATATCAGGATTTTGTTGGCTGAGGATAATCTGATCAATCAGGAAGTAGCCATGACGATCCTGCAGATGCAGAGCCAGGTAATACGGCCGGCCCAGCCACTGAAAGTACGCGTCAAGCCACCATGCGGGCGGTGGCGCGCCCATGGCGCGGTGCTCTGGGTCGACGACAAGAAAGTACTCCTGCCGCTTTGCCACTCGAACAACATCGCCCCCAAGCCTTGAAAGCTGCCGCCTCGCAGCAAGCGTGGACAAACCCGTACTGCGTGTCAACTCGTCCAAAGCAAAAGAAACGCGCCCATGGGTGCGGACACCCGTCACAAAGGCGCCCGCCGCGCCGGCCCGGTACAGGGCACCCTGCGGAGCAGAATTACCAATACATTTCATTTTTGCATCGTACCAAAATTCGGTACGCTATGAAAACGAAATGATGGACGAAGGTGCGCTCAGGCCGCCGCCGCAGCGGCCGACAACTCGTCTATCAGCGCCTTGGTCTGGCGGATGTTGGCCCGCCCCGAAGCCCCAAATACGATGGACTCGATACGCGGCTGTGGTTCATGCCGAAGAACTGGTTGTCGCCAAAGAGGATGCGGTCCATAAGGTGGTGGCTGAAGGTCTACGCAATCGAGGAGATCGTGGTTGAAAAGCTGCTGGCGTTGAGCGACCGGGCACGCAACGAACCGCGTGACTTGTATGACCTCTGGTATTTGTTCCACTCAAAGGACTTGCGCATTGCAGAAATGCGCGCCGAACTCGATGCCAAGCTGGCATTTCGGCAGCGCGTTGTGGCAGGCATGGAGCAGGCAATCGCCACCAAGGAAGACCGTCTTCGCCGGCTCTGGGTAGCCCGTCTCGCGCACCAGATGACCGAGCTGCCACCCTATGACGATGTGTTCCGCGAAGTGTTGCGTGTGGTTCGGGCTGCCGACTTGCCTGGGCCCTGACACCATGCCAGCCCGCGCCCCTTTCGGCCGGGGATGGAGCCGCACTCGCCTTCTGCCCCACCTTGCCCGCGCCAATGCCCGTGTCGCCAGCCCGTCAAGGGCGCCACGTAAACTTGCCCCCAACCCGCCCCAGCGCCGGCAACAGGAACCCCATTGACCACCCCCGCACGCCCCTGCATCCACATCGTGGCCGGTGCCCGGCCCAACTTCATGAAGATCGCCCCCATGGTGCGGGCGCTGCAGGCTGACGGCCGGCTGGCGTGGAAGCTGGTGCACACCGGCCAGCACTTTGACCGCAACATGAGCGACGTGTTCTTTGAAGAACTGGGCATCCCCACGCCCCACGTGCACTTCAACTGCGGGGGCGGCACGCATGCATCACAAACCGCCCGCATCATGGAAGCCTTTGAAGCGCATTGCGCCGCCGACCGGCCCGACGCCGTGGTGGTGGTGGGCGACGTCAATTCCACGCTGGCCTGCGCCATCGTGGCCAAGAAAGCCGGCATCCCGGTGGCCCACGTGGAAGCCGGCCTGCGCAGCGGCGACATGGGCATGCCCGAAGAGATCAACCGCATGGTGACTGACGCCATCACCGACTGGTTTTTCGTCACTGAACCCAGCGGCATGACGCACCTGGCCCGCGAAGGGCACCCCGCAGAACGTGTCTTCCACGTCGGCCACGTGATGGTGGACAACGTGCTGCACCAGGCCCAGCGCCTGCAGGGCACCGACACCAGCGCCTACGACACCCACGCCATCAAACAACGCCTGGGCCGCTATGGGGTGATTACCCTGCACCGCCCGTCCAACGTGGACCAGCCCGACACATTGGCCGGCATTGCCGGCGCGCTGAAAGCCGTGTCGCAAGAACTGCCCATGGTGTTTCCGGTGCACCCACGCACACGTGGCAACCTTGACCGCCTGGGCGTGGACCTGGGGCCGCACATCCACCTGATGGCGCCACAACCGTACATGAGCTTCTTGAACCTGTGGAAAGACGCCGTGGTGGTGCTGACCGACAGCGGCGGCCTGCAAGAAGAAACCACGGCCCTGGGCGTGCCCTGCGTCACGCTGCGCGAAAACACCGAGCGTCCCATTACCGTGGACGAGGGCACCAACGTGCTGGCCGGCACAGACCCCGCACGCATCGCCCAACTGGGGCTGGACGTGGTGCGCCACGGTGGCAAGCGGGGGCAACGCCCTGCGCTGTGGGACGGGCAGGCTGCAGCGCGCATCGTGGACGTGCTGGCCGCGCGTTTGTTGGCCACCTGAAGCACTGCACAACCCCAATCCGACGGCCGCCTGCCCAGGCGGCCGTTTCATTTGGAAACGCTCAAGTGGCCGCCGCGCATGACGAGAAGACAAAGGAGTCTTTCGCTCAAAGTGACCTGTCTTTACGGCCCAGATAAAGACCTACCGCACGGTCGGCCAGGGCTTCACCGCCCACCACCTGCACCCGGCGCCCGCCCCTGTGAACACCGCACCGTACCGCCCCAGCCGCCTGGCCAACCGTGCAGCAGTCCTGCTGCTGACGGCCACGTTGCTTGCCTGTGGTGGCGGCGGTAGCGGCGCCGAGGCCCTGCCAGCGGTCATCCCCACGCCACTGCCAACCCCCACACCAACCCCCACACCCGAGACACCGCCCAGCGCCAGCGGCGACGTCCCCTCCACCGCACCTTCCAACGCGGACACCGTCGGTCAATCGCGCATCCTCAGCGCCACGGCCAGCTTGGCCGTGGACGGCATCCCAGAAGCACCCTCCCCAGCCCAGGGCGCCGTCACCGCCACCGACGGCGGCAAGACCTACTACGTGGACAGTTCCAAGGGTGACGACGCCAACGATGGCAGCAATGCCAGCCCCGGCGCAGCAGGCGTTGGACCCTGGAAGAGCCTGGCGCGTGTCATGACCTCTGGCCTTGGCCCCGGCGACGTGCTGGTGCTGGCCTGCGGCAGCACGTGGCATGAAACGCTGCGCGTGCCGGCATCGGGCACTTCCAGCCGGCCCGTGGCTGTGTCGGCCCCCGCCAGCGGCTGCACATCCCCGCCCACCATCGACGGCAGTGTGCTCATAGAGCCCAGCGCCTGGACGCAACACAGCGGCAACATCTACAAAGCCGCGCTCGCCACCACGCCAATGCAGTTGTTTGTGGCCAGCGGTGTCATGAACGAAGCCCACCACCCCAATCGCGGGCACTTGGCCAGCGACGCCACTTCACCCTACCTGGCGCTGGCCACCGACGGCAATGTGCAGTCGGCCAATGGCCGCACAGGCAGCACCGTGCTCACCACGGGCACCGATCTCGTGATGCCCGCCGGTACCAACCTTGCTGCCGGCGCGCGCCTGCGTTTGCGCACCAATAGCTGGGTGCTGGACGAATCGGCCATCACCGCTGCCACCACAAACGCCACCGGCACGGCATTGACGCTGGCCAAGGCCACCCACTACCCCGCCACAGCCGGCTGGGGCTATTTGCTGCTGGGCCAACTGTGGATGCTGGACAGCGCAGCCGAGTGGGCGCATGACGCTGCGGCCGGCCAGCTCTACGCGTGGATGCCTGACTCCAGCGCGCCCACCACGGCCACCCGTGCCACGGTGCTGGCGCTGGGCGTGGACCTGTCAACGCGTGAAAACGTCGTCATCAACGGCCTGCTCGTGCGCCGTGTGGGCACGGGCATCACCATGCGCGGCAGCAAGGGTGTGCAGGTGCGCAATAGCGTCATCGCCGACACCGTTGGCAAGGG
>CAZUKT010000487.1:0-3809 GCA_964620975.1 uncultured Rubrivivax sp.
CAGCATGGCCTTGGCTTCCTTGCCCACGGCCTGGATGGTTTTTTTGCCCTGGGGGCCGCCTTAGTGGCGGATGGCCACCACCGAGGGCGCGTCGAGCACGATGCCTTGGCCGCGAACGTAAATCAGCGTGTTGGCGGTGCCCAGGTCAATGGCCAGGTCGGTAGAAAAATAGCGGCGCAGGGAGGCGGCAAACATGGATGGCGAGGCAGTCAGCTCAGTGCAAGTGCGGCGTTAAGCGGCGGGGCGGGCGGCGGTGGGCGGGCTTTGGAACGGGTTGGACAACAGCCGTTCGGGGCTGCACCGGGCGCCGCGCGCAGCGGGCCGCGCTTGCGTGGAAATCGGGGGTGTTTGGGGTGCTCGCCAAGGGCGGTGCAGGTAGAGGATAACCCCCGTTGCACCGTTCGCCCAAGGGCTTGCGGGTAACCGGAGATAATAACGTAAGCATGCACCGCCACCCCGCAGAGGCGCTGCTTTTTTCAGCAGCAAACGGGTGTTGGGCTGGCCGACCGACCGCCCCGATGCTGCATCCACCGGCCTTGACCGCAGACCCCTACGATGGCACTGACCCCCCAGGACGTGAGCCGCATTGCACACCTTGCGCGGCTTGAACTCTCCAGCGCCGAGCAAGCGCAGATGCTGGGCCAACTCAACGGTTTCTTTGGCATCGTCGAGCAAATGAGCGCCGTGGACACACGCGGCGTGGAGCCGCTGTACACACCGCTGTCGGCCGTGCAGGCGGTGGAGTTGCGGCTGCGTGACGACGTGGTCAGCGAGGCCGTGGACCGCCATGCCAACCAGCGCAGCGCGCCGGTGGTGGAAGACGGCCTCTTTCTTGTGCCCAAGGTGATTGAATGAGCGCGCCACTGCACACCCTGGGGGTGGCCGCTTTGGCGCGGGCCCTGGCCGCACGCGAGGTGTCCAGCCTTGAAGCCACCCAGTCGCTGCTCGCCCGGCTGCCACCACACGCCGGCCTGGGCGCCTTTCTGGCCACCGACCCCGACGCCGCACTGGCACAGGCCCGTGCGGCCGACGCACGCATTGCACAGGGCCACGGCGGCCCGCTGACGGGCGTGCCCATTGCCCACAAGGACATCTTCGCCACCGACCACGCTCGCACCGGCTTGCCCACCACGGCCGGCTCACGCATGCTGGACGGTTACAAAAGCCCGTTTGACGCCACCGTGGTGGCGCGGCTGCATGCGGCCGGCACAGTGACGCTGGGCAAGCTCAACTGTGACGAGTTCGCCATGGGCTCGGCAAATGAAAACTCGGCCTTCGGCCCGGTGAAGAACCCGTGGGACCTGCAGCGCGTGCCGGGCGGCTCGTCGGGGGGCTCGGCCGCCGCCGTGGCCGCACGCCTGGTGCCGGCTGCCACCGGCACCGACACCGGCGGCTCCATCCGCCAGCCGGCCAGCTTTACCGGCATTACCGGCATCAAACCCACCTACGGCGTGTGCTCGCGCTATGGCATGGTGGCCTTTGCCTCCAGTCTTGACCAGGCAGGCCCCATGGCGCGCAGCGCCGAAGACTGCGCGCTGCTGCTGTCGGCCATGAGCGGTTTTGACGAGCGCGACGCCACCAGCGCCCAACGCCCGCCGCAGGACTTTCACGCCGCGATGCTGAAGGCGCGGGATGGCGCCAGCGCCGCCCGCCCGCTGCTGGGCCTGCGCATCGGCCTGCCCAAGGAGTTTTTCCCTGCAGCGCTGGCAGCCGACGTGAACGGCGCCGTGCGCGCCGCACTGGCCGAACTTGAGGCGCTGGGCGCCACGCTGGTGGACGTGAGCCTGCCCCGCACCGAGTTGTCCATTCCGGTGTACTACATCATTGCGCCGGCCGAGGCCAGTTCAAACCTGAGCCGCTTTGACGGCGTCAAGTTCGGGCACCGTGCGGCGCAGTACACCGACTTGATGGACATGTACAAGAAGACACGTGCCCAGGGCTTTGGCCCCGAGGCCAAGCGCCGCATCATGATTGGCGCCTACGTGCTGAGCCACGGCTACTACGACGCCTACTACCTGCAAGCGCAAAAACTGCGCCGCATGATTGCCGATGACTTTCAGGCCTGTTTTCAGCACTGTGACGTGATTGCCGGCCCGGTGGCGCCCACCGTGGCGTGGCGGCTGGGTGAACAAGATGCCGACCCGTTGCAGGCCTATCTGGCCGACATCTTCACGCTGCCTGCCAGCCTGGCAGGCTTGCCGGGCATGAGCGTGCCGGCAGGCTTTGGTGAAGGCGGCATGCCCGTGGGCCTGCAACTCATAGGCAACTACTTTGACGAAGCCACGCTGCTGCAAACCGCACACGCGCTGCAGCAGGCCACCGACTTCCACACCCGCGCTCCGGCAGGATTCATGGAACCCCCAAGCTCACTTCGTTCGCAGCCCCCCGAGGGGACGCAGGCCTCCCTTGGCACGGCCCGGCGGGAGACCTGACCATGGCCGCCCCTGCACTGACTCGCGGTTTTGAAGTGGTCATCGGCCTTGAAACCCATGCCCAGCTTTCCACCGCCAGCAAGATCTTCAGCGGCGCGTCCACCCGGTTTGGCGCCGCGCCCAATACGCAGGCCTGCGCCGTGGACCTGGCGCTGCCCGGCACGCTGCCAGTGATGAACCGGGGCGCGGTGGAGCGCGCCATACAGTTTGGCCTGGCGGTAGACGCCAAGGTGGCGCCGCTGTCGATTTTTGCGCGCAAGAACTACTTCTACCCGGACCTGCCCAAGGGCTACCAGATCAGCCAGTACGAGATCCCGGTGGTGCAGGGCGGGCACATCCGCTTTGTGCTGGCTGGCGAGGCGCGCTCGGTGCGCCTGACACGCGCGCACCTGGAAGAAGACGCCGGCAAGAGCCTGCACGAGGACTACCACGGCCAGACCGGCATTGACCTCAACCGCGCCGGCACGCCGCTGCTCGAAATCGTCTCCGAGCCCGACATGCGCAGCAGCGCCGAGGCGGTGGAATACGCCAAGGCCCTGCACGCGCTCGTGGTGTGGCTGGGCATCTGCGACGGCAACATGCAAGAAGGCAGTTTCCGCTGTGACGCCAACGTCAGCGTGCGCCGCCCCGGCGACGCGCTGGGCACGCGGCGCGAGATCAAGAACCTCAACAGTTTCCGCTTCTTGCAGCAGGCGGTTGACTTTGAAGTGCAGTGGCAGATTGACCGCATTGAAGACGGCCTGCCCATTGAACAAGCCACCGTGCTCTTCAACCCCGACACGGGCGAGACGCGCGCCATGCGCAGCAAGGAAGACGCGCACGACTACCGCTATTTCCCCGACCCCGACCTGCCGCCGCTGGTGATTTCGCCCGAGTGGGTGGCGCGTGTGAAGGCGGCCATGCCCGAGTTGCCCGCCGCCATGGCGAGCCGCTTTAGGAGTTCGTTCGGTTTGTCGGAATACGAAGCCGCAGTTTTGACGCAGTCGCGGGGATTTGCTGCTTACTTCGAGCAATTGGTCGAACTTGGTTGCGAGCCCAAGCTTGCCTCCAACTGGATGACCAACCAAGTCTCGGCAAGGCTGAACTCAGCGCTGCAGTCTGGCGCACGCATCGAGATTGAGCAGTTCGCAGTTTCGGTGCCACAGTTGGCTCGCATCATCGCCAGGGTGGCCGATGGCACCGTTAGTTCTAGGACCGCCAAGACTGAGCTTTTCGATGCACTTGCTGACCGCCAGGGCCTGTTCACGGTGATGTGGTCGAAGGATCACCCTGACGCTGACCCCAAACTCGTAGACGCGTTGATAGATTCCAAGGGCCTGAAGCAGATGAACGACAGCGGCGCCCTGCAGGCCATCGTTGATGAAGTCATCGCGGCCA
>CAZUKT010000488.1:0-3799 GCA_964620975.1 uncultured Rubrivivax sp.
ACCAAAGGTCATCAACGGTGCCAACAGCGCGGCCGTCCAGCGTGAGACGCCGCGCTCCACCTGCATGAAGATGCCCAACCCCACCAGGGCCAAGGCGCAGCCCGCCAGGCCGTAGACCAGGGCGTAGCCAATCACAAGGAGGTCCCGGTCGGTCATGTCTGCTCTTCTTTGTGCGCCAGGTGGGCAAGGTGCCGGGCCAGCGGCGCGGGCAAGCGGTCAAGTACCCGGGCCAGCAATAGCGCAGCATCAGCCGAAATCAGGCCAGGCGCCAAGCGCAGCAGGGCCAGCCAAGCCACGCAACCTACCAGCGCGTCAGCCGCCAAAAGCAGGCCAGGCGTTGAAATTGACAAGTAGGTGTCGGCCGCACCTACCAGCAGGGCCACACCGGCGGTCAGCACCAGGCCACCCCACACGGCCCGGCCCAGTTCGCGGCCACCCACACCGATGGCCCGGGTGGCGGCCCCCACCACCACCGCCGTGCGCACGGCTTGCAGCGCCAGCACGGCCCAGGCCACGGCCAGAACCGACACACTGGCAGCAGCCAGGCACACCAGCACCCACACCAGCGCCAAGGGCAACTGAAGCTTGAATTCGCGGCTGGGCCGGCCGGCCGTCCACAGCAGCGGCGTGCTCAGGCCCCACAGCAGCAGCAGGGGCATGGCCAAGGCCAAGGGTTGCAGCAGGGGCGCAGCCGCCTCCCACTTGGGCCCGTAAAGCGCGGCCACCAGGGTGCCGGAAACCACGGCCACGCATGCAAACAGGGGCAAGGCCAGCACGGCCAAGATGCCCGCCAGCGATTTATAGCCTTGGCTCACGCGTGCGGGCTCTGCGCCCAGGCGGGACGACGCTGAAAAGAACACAGGCTGCACCACGCCCAGTGCAGCCATGGTGGGGTTGTAGAGCAGGTTGTATGACGTGGCATACAGGCCAATGTCGCGGCTGCCAAAGGTGCGGCCCACGATGACACGGTCTACGTTGTTGATGAGCCAGTTGACAAGGTTGGTAACCAGCACGGTGGCACCGTAGCCCGACTGCACGCGCGCGTCTTCGTACCAGAACAGGGGCCTCACGCTGTGCCGCTTGGCGCCATACAACAACAGGGCGCTGGCGCAAGCCTGCACTATCCACGCAGCCACCAGCGCCCACACCTGTGCCCCGGCAAAGGCCAACGGCAGGCCCACTGCCAGGTAGCCCAGCACGTAGCTGGCCAATTGGGCGATTTGAATGGCACGGAAGTTAAGGTCGCGCTTGAGCAAGTTGAGTGAAGGTGCTGCCAACGCATTGACAAGGCACACCACTGAAAGCGCGGCCATGACGCCCGAAGCACGCGCGTCGCCCAAGAAGGTTGCCAGTACGTTGCTGCCAGCCAGTACGGCCAGCGCCACTGCGCTGCCCAGCACCACTTGCCAGGTAAACACAAAGCGCACGTCGCGGGGGCCCACGGTGGGTTTCTGGATGAGCCCATAGGCCAGGCCCACGTCTGAAAAGAAAGCGCTGAAGCCGATGACGATGGCGCCTATGGCGAATAGGCCGTATTGCTCGGGGCCCAGCACGCGGGCCAGCACGATTTGCGCGCCAATCTGGATAAGCAAGCGCAGCACAGTGCCACCCGCACCCCACAGGACGGCGTTGATGCTGCGGGTGCCCAGGCTTGGCATCACGGCACTGGCGGTGGCTGCCGCCATGCCTTAATCAGCCAAGGAGCCGGTGGCGCCTATGACCTGGGCGCGCAGGCCACTGGGTATGCCGGCAGAAAGGTCTGCAATGAACGCCTGGTGCACCTTGTAGGCCGTGTCTGCCTTGGGCTCGATGGACGACACACGCACCAGCATGCCGTCTGGGATGAAGCCGCGCGCGCTGTAGCTGAGCTGGGCCAATTTCTGCTCGGTGCCGCTGAGGGTGATGCGGTCGCCCACTGTGATCCAGTAGGTGATGGGCTCTGACCGGCCACCCTGACGTGCCACCAGTTGGCGCACGCGCAGCGGGTGGACGCCGGTTTGCACCACGGCGTCGCTGCTGGACTGGATTTGAAAGCCCTGCGCGGGGTAACACACCTCGGGCCGGTGCGCACGGGTGGCGTCGGACTGGTCACCCCCGTAGGCGACAGAGAGCATTACGCGCGCACCGGCCGGGTTGATGTAGGTGCGACTGAGCGTTTGGTTGTAAATCTTGCTGAGCATGGCCGCTGTGTCTGGCGATACCAGTTGCACGGGCATGCGCTCATCCACGGCCCAGGCACCAAAAGCCTTGGGGAACATGGCTTCAAGGTCAACGCGGGGGCGCGTATCGGCCAGGCGCGCCGTGGGCCGCCAGGCATAGGCGGCCGCATAGGCGGCCACCATCAGCACCAGCGCCACGGCGGCCCTGATGCGCCACACATTCACGATGGGTACGGTGCTCATGGGGTGGTACTCATGCAGCCACCTTGTGCGACGCCATGAACAAGCCCAACAGCTTGTCTGTGGCCAGCATCATGGCCAGGGCCACCATGAAGAGAACCATGCCGGCAAAGCCGTGCACGAAGCCCTGCCCGGCTTCGTCGCCGAAGTGATAGGTGACCAGCACCAGGATCATGACGCGCACGATGTTGGCGCAAAACGCGATGGGCACCAGCAGCACTGCCAGCGCCACGTTGCGGCGCACGTTGGTGTACTTCATGAGGTTCATGTAGAGCATGCCAAGCGCCTCCAGCGTGAACATGCTGTTTAGGCCTGCGCAGGCGTCAGCCACCAGCAGCTGATAAGGGCCCACGGTCATGATGACCCCGGCCCGGCCCACGGGGTACCCAATGATGTAAAGCATGGAGCTGGCCACGGCTGACACCGCCGACTTGAGCGGCGCCGTGACGGCGGCCACCAGCGCCTCGGGCAGCGGGATCATGAAGATCATGAAGAACAGCGGGAACCAAGCCAAACGCAGCGCAGTAGGCCCGCGAAAGATGAGCAGCAAGCCGACAATGACAAAGATCTGGCTGCCGGCCTGAAACATGATCACGTCTTGCGAGCTGCCAAAGGCAAACAGCAGCAATGCAAACATGAATGCGGCCCACCCAAGAACCGGCGCCGGGCTGCCGGCCGCCAAGGCCAAGTCATGACGCCGAACGTAGATCAACCAGGCGCTTACGGCCAGGATGATGGGGCCGTGGCCTTGTTCGTCGGTGGCACAGATGGTGCGCGCCAGTTGTGCCCATGTGGGCACATACAGCAGCGCAAAACCAGCCAGCAACATGGCCAGCACAGGCCAGTCAATGCCGGTGGGCAACAAGGGCAACCGCGTCGCACGGTCGTCCTTGACAGGTGGCGGTGCGATAGCGGCCACGCTCAGAACTCGTTGACGACGACCACGGCCAGCTTGACGGCACTGCCGGCAAAGCTGGCCACCAGCTCCTGCAGCAAGGCCACCCGGCTGGCGTTCTTGCGCGCAATGATCAGCGCCGCACCGCACCGGGCAGCCACCACGCTGGCATCAGCACCATGCACTGCAGCAGGTGTGTCAACCACCACGTGGTCAAACTTTGAGGCCAGCTCACGCATGAGCAAACCAAAAGCCGGCCGTTCAACCAATTCCAGTGGGTTGGGCGGCGTCGTGCCTACGGGCAGCACAAAAAGGCTGCTGACACCGGGCACCTGCTGAATCACGTGTTTGTCGGCACGGCCCGAAAGAATGCCCGAAAGACCCGCCTGGTTGCTAAGTCGAAAGACCTCGTGCACCCGGGGGCCACGCATGTCTGCGTCCACCAGCAGCATGCGGCCGCCCAGCTGCGCCAGCGTTACCGCCAGGTTGGCAGCACAGTAGGTCT
>CAZUKT010000489.1:0-3783 GCA_964620975.1 uncultured Rubrivivax sp.
GCACGGCGTCAAGTCACCCTGTAGAGCGCCTGCTGCGCGAGACCGTGCGCACCACCGGCTCGAGCGCAGCGAAGGCGGTCTACGCCAACCACCGCACGCCGCGTTGTATTCAAGGTGCTTTCTTGGCTTACTTTCTTTGCACCAGCAAAGAAAGTGAGTCGGCCGCGGGGCCGAAACCCCCGCCTGCAATGCGCATCAACACCCGGCAGCCGACCCGCGAAGCGCCACGGCATTGCAAGCAAGCAAGCAAGCAAGCAAGCAAGCAAGCAAGCAAGCAGGCAGGCAGGCAAGCTAAGCAACGCACTGCAATGCAGCACACCGCACGCCCACCAAGGCAAAAAGACGCGCCGCACGAACACGCAATTCCGCCACCCGGCAGGGTTAGCCCGTCTTCCTTCCCCATCGCCACGACATTAATGTTTCGTTAATATTCCAGATTCGCCAGGAGAACCCGATGAAGAGCCACCCCCAAGCCCCCCGCCGCACTGCCCTGGCCCTGCTGGCCTCGCTGATCTGTGCCGCGCCCCTGGCCGCCAGCGCAGGTGAAGTGGAGGTGCTGCACTGGTGGACCAGCGGCGGCGAAGCCAAGGCTGCGCAGGCCCTGAAGGCCACGCTGCAGGCCAAGGGCCATGTGTGGAAGGACTTTGCAGTGGCCGGTGGCGGCGGCGACGCGGCCATGACCGTGCTCAAGTCAAGGGTGGTGTCCGGCAACCCGCCGGCTGCGGCACAGATCAAGGGGCCGTCACTCCAGGAATGGGCCGCAGAAGGCGCGCTGACCGGCATCGACGACGTGGCCAAGGCCGAGAAGTGGGAAACCTTGCTGCCCAAGGTCGTGAGCGACGTCATGAAGTTCAAGGGCAACTACATCGCGGTGCCTGTGAACGTGCACCGCGTGAACTGGTTGTGGTCCAACCCCGAAGTCTTCAAGAAGGCCGGCGCCAAGCTGCCCACCACCTGGGACGAGTTCTTCGTGGCGGCTGAACTGCTGAAGAAGGCAGGTGCCATCCCCCTGGCCCACGGTGGCCAGAACTGGCAAGACCTCACCACCTTCGAAACCGTGGTCCTGGGCGTGGGGGGCGCCGACTTCTACAAGAAGGCCCTGGTGCAACTCGACCCTGCTGCGTTGAGCAGCCCCACCATGGAAAAGGCGCTGGCCACCTTCAAGCGCATCAAGGCCTACACCGACAAAAACGCCGCCGGTCGCGACTGGAACCTGGCCACCGCCATGGTCATCAAGGGCGAAGCCGGCATGCAGATCATGGGCGACTGGGCCAAGGGCGAATTCATCGCCGCCGGCAAGACCCCAGGCAAGGACTTCAGTTGCAGCGCCGCACCCGGCACGGCCAAGGCCTACACCTTCAACGTCGACTCGTTCGCCATGTTCAGGCTCAAGGACAAGGGTGCCATCGCGGCCCAGAAAGACCTCGCCGCAGCCATCATGTCCGCCAGTTTCCAGGAGACCTTCAGCCTCAACAAAGGCAGCATCCCGGTGCGCCTGAACATGGACATGAGCAAGTTCGACGACTGCGCCAAGCTCTCGTCGGCTGACTTCGTGGCCACCGCCAAGTCGGGCTCGTTGCTGCCTTCCCTGGCCCACGGCATGGCCGCGCCGTCGGCCACCGAGGGCGCCATGAAAGACGTGGTGAGCCAGTTCTGGAACAGCGACAAGATGACCGCCAAGGAAGCCATGGCCAAGCTGGCCAGCGCGGCCAGGATCAAATAGGCCACGGCGCAGCGCCAGCGCATGCCGGCCACCCAGGTGCCGCCAGCTTCTGCCACGGCGCCACGCGCCGCTGCGGCGGCCATCCAGCCCTGGCTTCCCAGGCTGGTGGTGGCACCGTCGTTTGTGCTGGCCTTCCTGTTCATCTACGGCCTGATGGCCTGGAACGGGGTGCTGTCGGTGTCGGCGTCGCGGCTGCTGCCCAACTACGAATTTGTGGGCCTGGCGCAGTACGAAAGGCTTTTTGACAGCGAACGCTGGTGGGTGGCGTTACAGAACCTGGGCATCTTCGGTGTGCTCTTTGTGGGTGGTGGCATGGCGCTGGGCTTGCTGCTGGCCATACTGCTGGACCAGAAGGTGCGCGCCGAAGGGCTGCTGCGCACCATTTACCTGTACCCGATGGCGCTGAGCTTCATCGTCACCGGCACGGCCTGGAAGTGGATACTGAACCCCGGCCTGGGCATCGAACACATGGTGCAGCAGTGGGGCTTTGGCGGCTTCAGCTTCGGCTGGCTGGTGGACCCCGACATGGCCATCTACTGCATCGTCATCGCCGGCATCTGGCAGAGCGCGGGCTTTGTGATGGCGCTCTTCCTGGCCGGGCTGCGTGGCATTGACGACAGCATCATCAAGGCGGCGCAAGTGGACGGCGCGAGCCTGCCACGCATCTACTGGCGCATCCTCATCCCCAGCCTGCGGCCGGTGTTCTTTTCAACACTGATGGTGGTCAGCCACCTGGCCATCAAGAGCTTTGACCTGGTCATGGCGCTCACCGCCGGCGGGCCGGGTTATGCCACTGACATGCCGGCCACCTACATGTACACCATGGCCTTTTCACGGGGGCAGATCGGCCTGGGCGCGGCCAGCGCCACCATCATGCTGGCCACGGTGGCGGCCATCGTGGTGCCGTATTTGTATTCAGAACTGCGGGTGCGCAAGTGACGCAGCCGCTCAACTGGCAGCGCGTGCTGCTGTTCACTGCGCTGGGCTTGTTTGCGGCGCTGTTTCTGGCCCCGCTCTACGTGATGCTGAGCACGTCGCTCAAGAGCATGGACGAACTGCGCACCGGCACGCTGCTTTCCTTGCCGGCCAGCCCGAGCCTGCAAGCCTGGGCCAAGGCCTGGAGCACGGCCTGCACCGGCACCGACTGTGGTGGCCTGAAGCCGTTTTTCATGAACAGCGTGCTCATGGTGCTGCCGGCGGTGGCGGTGTCGACCTTTGTCGGCTCGATCAACGGCTACGTGCTCAGCAAGTGGAAGTTTCCCGGCAGCGATTTCATGTTTGCGCTGCTGCTGTTTGGTGTGTTCATGCCCATGCAGGTGGTGCTGCTGCCCATGAGCCAGGTGCTCGGGTGGCTGGGCATTGCCAGCTCGGTGTGGGGCCTGATCCTGGTACACGTGGTGGCCGGCATTCCCAGCACCACGCTGTTCTTTCGCAACTACTACATCGGCCTGCCGGACGAACTGATCAAGGCGGCCATGCTCGACGGCGCGGGCTTCTGGCAGATCTTCAAACGCATCGTGCTGCCACTGTCCACGCCCATCCTGGTGGTGACGCTGATCTGGCAGTTCACCAACATCTGGAACGACTTTCTCTACGGCGTGGTGTTCTCGGGTGCCGACAGCAAGCCCATCACGGTGGGGCTGAACAACCTGTCCAACACCAGCAGCACGGTCAAGGAATACAACGTGGACATGGCGGCGGCCATCATCGCCGCGCTGCCCACGCTGCTGGTGTACGTGCTGGCGGGCAAGTACTTTGTGCGCGGCCTCACGGCCGGCGCCGTGAAGGGTTGAGTGGACACAAGCCAATGAGCGCGCTGAGCATCGAAAGCATCCACAAGACCTTTGGCAGCACCGAGATCCTCAAGGGCATCAACCTGTCCATCTCGGCGGGTGAATTCCTCATCCTCGTCGGCCCCTCGGGCTGCGGCAAGAGCACGCTGCTGAACATGATTGCCGGGCTGGACCACCCCAGCAGCGGCCGCATCGTGCTCGGCGGGCGCGACATCACGCCGCTGCCACCCAAGGACCGCGACATCGCCATGGTGTTCCAGAGCTACG
>CAZUKT010000490.1:0-3780 GCA_964620975.1 uncultured Rubrivivax sp.
AGCAGCTTGTCGCCGGGTTTGACGTCTCGCGGCAGTTCCTTGTAGTCCAGACCCACGGCGCCCAGGTCACCCGGCTCGGTGCGCTGCGCATCCAGCACGAAGGGCTGGCCGCCTACCAGCATGACCTTGCCGTCCACGAACTTGCCCACGCGGATCTTGGGGCCCTGCAGGTCGGCCATCAGGGCCACCGGCTTGCCCACCTTGGCCGCAATGCTGCGCACCAGGTGGGCGCGGTCGATGTGGTCTTGCGCCGTGCCGTGGCTGAAGTTCAACCGCATCACGTCCACGCCGGCGCGGATCAAGCGTTCCAGCACCTCGGGGTCACTTGAAGCAGGGCCGAGGGTGGCAACGATCTTGGTGGCGCGGGTCATGGGCAAACTCCAGTGGGCAGGCGGCGCGGATTATGGGCGCGCCGCGCCCGCGCCGAATTACGAAGCGGTTACAGCCGCTGCATCGGCCACCGCCACCGCCGTCATGTTGACGATGCGCCGCACCGTGGCGCTGGGGGTAAGGATGTGCGCCGGCTTGGCGGCGCCCAGCAGGATGGGCCCCACCGTGACGCCGTGGCCGCCCGTCATCTTGAGCACATTGAACAAGATGTTGGCAGCGTCCAGGTTGGGCAACACCAGCAGGTTGGCGCTGCCGGTGAGTGTGGTTTCGGGCAGATAACCCTTGCGCACGGTTTCGCTGAGCGCGGCGTCGCCATGCATCTCGCCATCACATTCGATCTCGGGCGCGTGCGCCTTGAAGAGTGCGTGTGCAGCCCGCATGCGCAGCGCCGAAGGCCGCGACGACGAGCCGAAGATCGAGTGCGACAGGAAGGCCACCTTGGGCGGCATGCCAAAGCGCTGCACCTCGGCGGCGGCCATTTGCGCGATGTCGGCCAGTTCTTCGGCGCTGGGTTCTTCGTTGACGAAGGTGTCAGTGATGAAAAGCGTGTGCTGCTCCAGCATCAGCGCGTTCATGGCCGCCATGGTGCGAACGCCAGGCTTGCGGCCAATGACGTGCTGGATGTGCGCCAGGTGGCTGTCGTAGCGGCCGACCAGGCCACAGATCATGGCGTCCGCCTCGCCCCGGCGCAGCATCAGCGACGCGATGAGCGTGTTCGAGCGCCGCACCGTGGCCTTGGCCACATCGGGTGTGACACCTTCACGTGCGAGCAGGCTGCGGTAAAGCTCCCAGTACTCGCGGAAGCGCGGGTCGTTTTCGGGGTCGCACACATCAAAGTCCCGGCCCACTTGCAACTTCAGGCCGGCGCGCTCCAGGCGCATATTCACCACGTCGGGCCGGCCCACAAGAATCGGCTTGGCCAAACCCTCGTCCAGCACCACCTGCACGGCGCGCAGCACGCGCTCGTCTTCACCTTCGGCATACACCACGCGGGCCGGCTTGGCCTTGGCGATGGCAAACACCGGGCGCATGAACATGCCGGTCTGGTAGACAAAACGCCCCAGGCTCTGGCGGTAGGCGTCCAGGTCGGCAATGGGCCGAGTGGCCACGCCCGACTCGGCCGCTGCCCTGGCCACGGCCGGCGCAATGTTCAGGATCAGCCGCACGTCAAAAGGCGTGGGGATGATGTATTCGGGCCCAAACTTGAGTTCCTTGCCCTGGTAGGCGGCGGCCACTTCGTCACTGGCCTCGGCCTTGGCCAGCGCGGCGATTTCGCGCACACAGGCCAGTTTCATGGCTTCGGTGATCTTGGTGGCGCCGCAGTCGAGCGCACCCCGGAAGATGTACGGGAAACACAGGACGTTGTTGACCTGGTTGGGGTAGTCGCTGCGCCCCGTGGCAATGATGCAGTCGGGCCGCGCGGCCTTGGCCAGTTCGGGCCGGATCTCAGGCTCGGGGTTGGCCAGTGCCAGGATGATGGGCTGGGTGCCCATGCTCAGAACCATCTCGGCGCTCATCACGCCGGCCGCGCTGCAGCCCAGAAACACGTCGGCACCGGCCACCACGTCAGCCAGTGTGCGGGCCTCGGTGTGTTGGCAATAGCGCTGCTTGGATTCGTCGATCTTGCCGGCCAACACGTCAACACGTTGGTCGTGGATCACACCCTTGCTGTCGCACACAAAGATGTTCTCGCGTTTCACGCCCAGGCCCACCATCACGTCCAGGCAGGCTATTGCCGCCGCGCCCGCGCCAGACACCGCCAGTTTCACGTCACCGATGTTCTTGCCCACCAGTTCCAGGCCGTTCAGCAACGCGGCTGAGCTGATGATGGCCGTGCCATGCTGGTCGTCATGGAAGACGGGAATGTTCATGCGCTCGCGAAGCTTCTTCTCAATGTAAAAGCATTCGGGCGCCTTGATGTCTTCCAGGTTCACACCACCCAGCGTGGGCTCCAGCGCAGCAATGATGTCGATGAGCTTGTCGGGGTCACGCTCGGCGAGCTCGATGTCAAACACATCGATGCCGGCAAACTTCTTGAACAGGCAACCCTTGCCTTCCATCACCGGCTTGCCCGCCAGCGGGCCGATGTCACCCAGCCCCAGCACCGCCGTGCCATTGGTGACCACGGCCACCAGGTTGCCCCGGCTCGTGTATTCGGCAGCAAGCGTGGGGTCTTCCTGTATCGCCAGGCACGCGTATGCCACACCCGGTGAATACGCCAGGCTCAAGTCGCGCTGGTTGGACAGCGGCTTGGTCGGCGTGACCGAGATCTTGCCGCGCGTCGGGGCACGGTGGTATTCCAGCGCGGCTTCGCGCAGGGCGGCTTCGGCGTCCGAGAGTTTCTTGGTCAAGGTCATCTCCTGGTTCTGGGCTCGGGTGGGGTCGGCAAGCGTAGCGCGGTTAGGGCCGCGAAGGCCACTGCCGCAAGCGCATCATCTTTGACAGGCGACAAAGAAAAAACCCTGGCTGCTCGGTGGCGGCCAGGGTCTTGCGGCGTCGGGTGGGTCAGTTGCGCACGGCCTCCAAGCCGGGCATTGGTTGGAGACTCAGCCCGCGGCGCGGCGGCTCAGGATCTCAAACGCCGGCAACGTCTTGCCTTCCAGCACCTCCAGGAAGGCACCGCCGCCGGTGGAGATGTAGCCCACGTTCTTTTCAATGCCGTACTTGGCAATCGCGGCCAGTGTGTCGCCGCCACCGGCAATGCTGAAGGCCGGGCTCTGCGCAATGGCGCGCGCGATGGCCTCGGTGCCGTGCGAGAAGGCTTCAAACTCGAACACACCCACGGGGCCGTTCCACACCACGGTGCCCGCAGCCATGATCTGCGCGGCCAGGATGGCGGCGGTCTTGGGGCCGATGTCGAGGATCAGGTCGTCAGCCGCCACGTCAGCGGCCGCCTTGATGGTGGCTTCGGCGTCAGCCCTGAAGGCCTTGGCCACCACCACGTCCACCGGGATGGGCACCGCCGCGCCACGGGCCTTCATGGCCGCGATCACGGCCTTGGCGGCGTCCAGCAGGTCGGGCTCGGCCAGACTCTTGCCGATGGACAGGCCTTCGGCCAGCATGAACGTGTTGGCGATGCCGCCACCCACGATGAGTCCGTCCACCTTGCTGGCAAGTGCTTGCAAGATGGTGAGCTTGGTGCTGACCTTGCTACCGGCCACGATGGCCACCAGCGGCCGCTTGGGGTGCGCCAGTGCCTTGGTGACGGCGTCGATCTCGGCCGCCAGCAGCGGGCCGGCGCAGGCCACGGGCGCGTACTCGGCAATGCCGTAGGTGCTGGCTTCGGCGCGGTGCGCAGTGCCAAAGGCGTCGTGCACAAAGATGTCACATAGCGCGGCCATCTTGCGCGCCAGCGCTTCGTTGTTCTTCTTCTCGCCCTTGTTGACGCGG
>CAZUKT010000491.1:0-3769 GCA_964620975.1 uncultured Rubrivivax sp.
CGGCCTGGGCGCCGTCAAGGGCACGGGGCAGGGCGCCATTGACGCCATCGTGGCTGCGCGTGAAGGCCAGGGTGCGCATGATGGCGTTGGCGGCGGGCCCTTCCGCAGCCTGTTTGACTTTTGCGCCCGCGTCGACCGCAAGGCCGTCAACAAACGTGTGGTGGAAGCGCTCGTCAAGGCCGGTGCCTTTGACTTGCTGCATGCCGACCGCGCCGTCCTGCTGGCCAGCGTGGGCCTGGCCTTTGAATGGGCCGACACGCAGCAGGCCAACGCCTTGCAGGTGGGCCTGTTTGACATGGGCGACACCCACGGCAGCAGCACGCAGGAGCCGGCGCTGGTGCACGTGGCGCCCTGGGACGTGCGCGAAAAACTGGTGCAGGAAAAGGCCGCGCTGGGCTTTTACTTCTCGGGCCACCTCTTTGACGCCTGGGCGCCCGAGGTGCGGCGTTTTGTGCGCCAGCCGCTGGCCGACCTGGTGGACAGCCGCGAACTGCAGATGCTGGCCGGCATCGTGACCGACCCGCGTGCGGTGACCGGCCAGCGTGGCAAGGTGGTGATCTTCAAGCTCGACGACGGCAGCGAAGCCATTGAAGCCGTGGCCAACGACGAGATCTTTGAAGACAAGCGTGAACTGGCGGTGGAAGACGCCCTGGTCATCGTGCAGGGCAAACTGCAACCCGACCGCTTCAGCGGCGGCCTGCGCCTGAACGTGACGCAGGTGTGGGACCTGGCCGAGGCCCGTGCGCGTTTTGGGCGCTATCTGGCGGTGGACCTGAATGGCAGCCTGCCCCCGGTGGCAGAACTGCTGCGCCTGTGGCCGGCACGCAAGGTGCATAGTGACCAGGGTGAACTGCGCCAGGGCCTGACCGTGCGCCTGCGTCTGCGGCGCAGCACGGCCACCGCCGATCTGGACCTGGGCGAAGAAGCCCGTTTCTGGCCCTGCGACGAGGCCTTGGCCCGGTGGCGCAGCGTGGCTGGCGCGCACCCAGGAGGCCAGGCGCAGATCGTGTACGAATGAAAAGCTTTGTGAGGTGTGCCAACGCACGGTGAGCGGGCGGCGTTGAGCGGCATAACACCCACACTCCTGGAGACCGCATGAAGACCATCCTTGTTGTTATCACCGCACTGGCCGCTTTGGCCGCCAGCCCACCCACGCGGGCCGCTGACGTGGGTGTGTCCATCCAGATCAGCGAGCCGGGTGTCTACGGCCGCATCGACATTGGCCGCTTCCCGCAGCCGCAGGTGGTGGTGCGGCAGCCGGTGGTGATCCACCGCCCGGTGGCGGTGCAGGCGCCGCAACCGGTGTACCTGTGGGTGCCGCCGGGCCACCGCAAGAACTGGCGCCAGCATTGCGGCCACTACCAGGCCTGCGGCGTGCCGGTGTACTTTGTGCGGGACGACTGGTACGGCAAGAACGTGCGTGCCCATGACCGCCGCAACGATGACAGGCGCGGCCGCGACGACGGGCCGCGTGGGCGGGGCGACGAGCGCGGCCAAGGCAAGGGCCACGGCAAGCACGATTGACGCCGCTCCCCGGCAGCCCCGGCGATAAAGTCGGGGCATGTATGAAACGCCGCTGACTGCCCTGGTCCTGAGTGGCGGCGGTGCGCGCGCCGCCTACCAGGTGGGCGTGTTGCGGGCGTTGGCGCACCTGCGCCGCCAGGCGCTGGGGCCGGTGGCGCGGCTGCGCAACCCATTTGGCGTCATCGTGGGCACGTCAGCCGGCGCCATCAACGCCTGTGCCTTGGCCACGCAGGCCGACCGGTTTGAAGCGGCGGTGGAGGTCATTGCCAAGGTCTGGCATGACTTCAGTGCCGACCAGGTTTACCGGGCAGACTCATTGGGTGTGATCCGATCGGGCGCACAGTGGTTGACCATGCTCTCGGTGGGCTGGGTCATTGCCCGCTGGCGCCGCGCCAGGCCGCGCTCGCTGCTTGACAACTCGCCGCTGGCTGAACTGCTGGAACGCATGGTGCCGCTGGAGCGCCTGCCCCTGATGTTTGAGCAGCGGCACCTGCACGCGCTGGCGGTCACCGCGTCCAGCTACTCCAGCGGCGAGCACCACACTTTTTTTGACGCTGCGCAGCCCGTCACGCCGTGGCAGCGCTCGCAGCGCGTGGCAGCACGCACCTCGCTCACGCAAGCGCACTTGCTGGCGTCGTCGGCGATACCTTTTGTCTTTCCGGCCAAGCAACTGCAAACGGGGGGCGAGACAGGGTGGTTTGGCGACGGCTCGATGCGCCAGACCGCGCCACTGTCGCCGGCCATTCACCTGGGCGCGCAGCGGCTGATGATCATTGGCGCTGGCCGCATGCACGAGCCCGCAGGCCGCGTGGCGCCTTCTTTGGGTTACCCCAACCTGGCGCAGATCGCGGGCCACGCCATGTCCAGCATCTTTCTGGACGCGTTGGCGGTGGACATAGAACGCATGCGCCGCATCAACCGCACGCTGGCGCTGCTGCCCGAGTCGGCCCTGGCCGACACACAACTGCGCCCGCTTGAAGCGCTGGTGATCTCGCCCACACAACGGCTGGACGACATTGCCGCACGCCACCTGGGCGCATTGCCGGCCCCCGTGCGTGCCCTGCTGCGGGGTGTGGGCGTGGGTGGACAGGGCAGCGAAGCGCGTGGCTCGGCATTGGCCAGCTACCTGCTGTTTGAAGCCCCCTACACACGCGAACTCATGGCCCTGGGCGAAGCCGACACGCAGGCGCGCAAGGACGAGGTGCTGCGCTTCTTTGGCTGGGACACCATGACACCGGGCCGGCGGCGCGAGAGCGCGGCCGACCCGGATATCTGCTTGCCTTAGGCCGCAGGCGGCCCTGCTGGCGGCTGCCGGCCGCACCTTGATGCGGGTGCGTTGGCTGGCCGTCTGCCGTCTGCAGTGTGCTGCTAGCAGTCTGCTGTTTGCAGGCAGGCGTCAGGCGGGCGCCGGTTCGGCAGCCTTGGCCTTGCGCGGCTTGCTGTTGCCTTCAGCAGCGGCCTTGGGTTCCTTTGTACTCTTGGCGGTCTTGGTGGCCTTGGCCGGGGTGGCCTTGCCGTCAAAAGCGGCGCCACCCACGGTCAACCCGGCTTGTGAAAAGCGCGCCGCATTGCCAGGGCCGACGCCGCCCACGCGGTCTACCAGATCGTCCCAGCTCTTGAAGTTGCCGGCTTTGCGGGCGTCAAGAATCTTGGCCGAAAGGCCCGGTCCGATTCCCTTGACGGTTTCCAGTGCGGCCCGGTCGGCCTGGTTGACGTCCACCGCCGCAAAGGCGGTGAGGGCGAAAAGGGCAAGCAGCATGGCGAGAAAGTTGCGGATCATGATGAGGCTCCTTGAAAGGGTTGGGAGTGAATGGTTTTTCAGTGGCGTTGGCCCTTTGCACTGCGCTTTGGCAATTGCATCGGGCTGGTTCGCATTGTTCGAATGGGGCCCTGTGGCGTCATTCCCTCGCCGAGGTGTTTGCCGGGGGCACCCGCTGGTGTGACCCCGGTGGGGGAGGCGCCGCGCGCAGCCGATAATCCAGCGTTTTGCAGCCCCAGCGCCCACGGATGAACAACGAGATCCAAGCCGCCGCCGTCATGGCCACGCACGACCGCCTGTTGGCGGCCCCCGGCTGGCCGCAAGCCCAGCCTGCGCCGCAGGACGAAGGCGTGTGGCACTGGCTGCAGGCCAACCACCGCAACAACAGCCTGTCGTGGGCTGAAGAAGACCTGGCGCGCCGCACCACCGTGGCAGACGCCGAGATTGCCGCCAACAAACGCGCCATCGACGGCTACAACCAGGCCC
>CAZUKT010000492.1:0-1728 GCA_964620975.1 uncultured Rubrivivax sp.
CTCGTCTTTGGCCGGGTAGTGGTAGTACAGGTTGCCCGGGCTGATGTTGAGTTCGGCACTGATCAGCGTGGTGCTGACGTTGGGCTCGCCAAAGCGGTTGAAGAGCTCCAGCGTGGTCTCAAGGATTCGCTCGGCCGTGCGGCGGGGCTTCTTTGGGGGCGTTGCCATGGCTTCATTCTTGCACCGGCGGCCTGCGGTTCGGCTGCCTACAATCCCGCGTTCCATGCCTGCACCCGCACCCGTCTTGCCTTTGCCTTCCGGCTCCCAGCCCGCCATCCGTTTTGACCAGGTCAGCAAGACCTACCAGGGCGCCCGTGGCAGTTTCAAAGCGCTGGACAGCGTGTCCTTCGACATCCAGCAAGGCGAGTTTTTTGGCTTGCTGGGTCCCAACGGCGCGGGCAAGACCACGCTGATTTCGGTGCTGGCCGGCCTGGCACGCGCCAGCAGCGGCCACGTGGCCGTGATGGGCCACGACGTGGTGGCTGACTATGCCGCAGCGCGCAAGTCCTTGGGCATCGTGCCGCAAGAGCTGGTGTTTGATCCCTTCTTCAGCGTGCGCGAAACACTTCGCATCCAGAGCGGCTACTTCGGCATCAAACACAACGACGCCTGGATCGACGAGGTGCTGGCCGAACTGGGCCTGGCCGACAAGGCCGGCGCCAACATGCGGCAATTGAGCGGTGGCATGAAACGCCGTGTGCTGGTGGCGCAGGCGCTGGTGCACCGGCCACCGGTGATCGTGCTCGACGAGCCCACGGCCGGCGTGGACGTGGAACTGCGCCAGACGCTGTGGCGCTTTATTGCCCGGCTCAACCGCGAAGGCCACACCGTGCTGCTGACCACGCACTACCTGGAAGAAGCCGAGGCGCTGTGCGGCCGCATCGCCATGCTCAAGCAGGGCCGGGTGGTGGCGCTGGACAAGACCAGCCAACTGCTGGCGGGCAAGTACAGCACCATGCTGCGCTTCAAGACCGACACCACACTGCCGGCCGAAGTGGCGGCCAAGGCACGCATCACCGGCCGCATCGTGCAGGCCAAGGCACGTGACGCGGCCGAGGTCGAAACCATGCTGGCGGCCTTGCGCCAGGCCGGCGTGAAAGTGGAAGACCTTGAAATCGGCCGCGCCGACCTGGAAGACGTGTTCCTTGAAATCATGCAGGGTGCAAGCCAGGCGCCAGCGTTGGCCGGGGGCGCGGCATGAGCGGCGTGCTGGCCGGCACGGGCACCTTGTTTCGCAAGGAGGTGCTGCGCTTTTGGAAGGTGGCTTTCCAGACGGTGGCCGCGCCCGTGCTCACCGCCATCATGTATTTGCTGATCTTTGGCCACGTGCTGCAAGACCATGTGCAGGCCTTTCCTGGCGTGGGTTACACCAGCTTTCTGGTGCCGGGCCTGGTGATGATGAGCGTGCTGCAAAACGCCTTTGCCAACAGCAGCAGTTCACTCATTCAGAGCAAGATCACGGGCAACGTGGTTTTCTTGCTGGTCAGCCCCCTGTCGCACTGGGCCTGGTTTGTGGCCTACGTGGGGGCGTCCATGGTGCGTGGCCTGGTGGTGGGCACGGGCGTGATGGCGGTGACGATGTGGTTTGCACCGCTGCAACTGGCACATCCGCAGTGGATCCTGGTGTTCGGTGCGCTGGGTGCGGCGATGATGGGGTCACTGGGTTTGATCGCTGGTTTGTGGGCCGAAAAGTTTGACCAGCTCGCGGCCTTTCAGAACTTCCTGATC
>CAZUKT010000492.1:1738-3753 GCA_964620975.1 uncultured Rubrivivax sp.
TGGGCTTGATGTTCCCGAATGTCCAGACGTGGTTGACCTTCTTGTCGGGCGTGTTCTATTCGGTGCACAGCCTGCCTGCGGTGTGGCAGGCGGTGAGCCACCTGAACCCGTTTTTCTACATGATCGACGGCTTCAGGCAAGGCTTCTTTGGCGTGGGTGATGTGTCGCCTTGGCTGAGCCTGGCGGTGGTGGGCGGCAGCTTCTTGCTGGTGGCGGCCATTGCGCTGCGCTTGCTGATCAGCGGCTACAAGCTGCGGTCTTGAACTGCGGCCATTGAACAGCAGCGACAATCCCCCGATGTCAGCACCCACCCCCGATCAAGTCCGCGAATTCATCGCCGCCGGCCTGGCCTGCGAGCACCTGGTGGTTGAAGGCGACGGCCGGCACTTCTTTGCCACCATTGTCTCCACCAGTTTTGAAGGCCTGCCGCGCGTGCGCCGCCACCAAAGGGTTTACGCAGCCCTGGGCGATAGAATGCGCGAGCAAATTCATGCCCTCTCGATGAAGACGCTCACGCCCGCCGAGTTCGCCGCCGATTCATCGGCGCCCGACCAGCACCTCCACCACTAAGACACCCTGCGGTGCGCCGCGGGGGCCGCCCGCGCGCCGCACCAGCGGCAAGTGGTGGGCTCCGGCGGGCACTGCGGCCACGCACAGCCATGATCACGCTCGCACTGTCCAAGGGCCGCATCTTTGACGACTCGCTGCCGCTCTTGCGCGCTGCAGGTATCGAGGTGCTGGAAGACCCCGAAAAGAGCCGCAAGCTCATCATCGGCACCACGCGGCCCGATGTGCGTGTGGTGTTGGTGCGCGCTTCTGACGTGCCCACCTATGTAGAGCATGGTGGCGCCGACATCGGCGTGGCCGGCCTGGACGTGCTGCTCGAGCACGAAGCCGAAAGCGGCGCCGGTGGCAGCGTCACCCTGTACCGCCCGCTGGACTTGAAGATCGCCCGCTGCCGCCTGAGCGTGGCCGTGCGTCAGGACTTTGACTACGCCAGCGCGGTGAAGCAGGGTTCCCGCATCCGTGTGGCCACCAAGTACACGCAACTGGCGCGCCAGCACTTTGCCACCAAGGGCGTGCACGTGGACCTGATCAAGCTCTACGGTTCGATGGAACTGGCCCCGCTCACGGGTCTGGCCGACGCCATCGTGGACCTGGTGTCCACCGGCAGCACGCTCAAGGCCAACCACCTGCTGGAGGTGGAACACATCATGGACATCAGCTCGCGCCTGGTGGTCAACCCGGCCGCACTCAAGCTCAAGCGCGAAGCGCTGCGTGCGCTGATCGACGCGTTCGAGTCGGCCGTGGGGGCGCAGTGATGGCAGGCGTGGGCATCCGCCGGCTGAGCACGGTCCAGCCTGATTTCGAGGCTGAATTCCAGCGCTTGCAGCACTGGTCGGCCGAAACCGATGCGGCCATAGAAACGCGTGTGGCAGAAATCATTGCCGACGTTCGCGCTCGGGGCGACGTGGCGCTGCTGGAGCTGACGGCGCGCTTTGACGGCGTGCAGGCCACGTCCATGGCCGACTTGCAGATTGGCGCCGACGAACTGCGGGCCGCGTTTGAGGCCATCAGCCCGGCACAGCGTGGCGCGCTGGTGGCGGCTGCCGACCGCGTGCGCGACTACCACCAGCGCCAGCTCGACGCCACATCCAGCAGCTGGCAGTACCGCGACAGCCATGGCAGCTTGCTGGGCCAGAAAGTGTCGCCACTGGACCGCGTGGGCATCTACGTGCCTGGTGGCAAAGCCGCCTATCCGAGCAGCGTGTTGATGAGCGCCATTCCGGCCCAGGTGGCCAGCGTGGGTGAAATCATCATGGTCGTGCCCACGCCCGGCGGTGCAAGAAACGCGTTGGTGCTGGCCGCCGCGTTTGTGGCTGGCGTCAACCGTGTCTTCACCATTGGCGGCGCGCAGGCCGTGGCAGCGCTGGCCTACGGCACGGCCAGCGTGCCGCGTGTGGACAAGATCACCGGCCCGGGCAACGCCTATGTGGCCAGCGCCAAGCGCCGCG
>CAZUKT010000493.1:0-2384 GCA_964620975.1 uncultured Rubrivivax sp.
TGCACAAGATCTCGCTGGGCTCGCTGATCATCGCGCTGGGCCTGCTGGTGGACGACGCCATCATTGCCGTGGAGATGATGGTGCGCAAGCTTGAAGAGGGCTACGACAAGATGCACGCGGCGACCTACGCCTACGACATCACGGCCATGCCCATGCTCACCGGCACACTGATCACGGCGGCGGGCTTTCTGCCCATAGGCATGGCCAAGTCAGTGACAGGTGAATACACCTTTGCCATTTTTGCCGTCACGGCGGCGGCGCTGGTGATCAGCTGGCTGGTGTCGGTGTACTTTGTGCCCTACCTGGGTGCTTGGCTGCTGCGCACGCGCAAGACTGTGGAAGGGGTGGCGCACGAGGCCGACCTGTTTGACACGCCCTTCTATCACCGCTTTCGTGCCACGGTGAACTGGTGTGTGCAGCACCGCTGGATCACCATTGGCCTGACCGTTCTGACCTTCGCGCTGGGCATCGTGGGCATGGGCCGTGTGCAGCAGCAGTTCTTTCCAGACTCGGCACGGCCCGAGATCCTGGTGGACCTGTGGCTGCCCGAAGGCGCCACCGTGCAGCAGAGCGAAGAGGTGGCCAAGCGCTTTGAAGCGCGCATGTTGCAGGAGGCAGGCGTCGTCAGCGTGTCCACCTGGATAGGCAGCGGCGTGCCGCGCTTTTATCTGCCACTGGACCAGATCTTCCCGCAAAGCAACGTCAGCCAGAGCATCGTGCTGCCCAAAGACTTGAAGCTGCGCGAAGCACTCAGAGTGCGGCTGCCCGACTTGTTGGCGACGGAATTCCCCGAGGTGCGCACGCGCGTCAAGCTCCTGCCCAACGGGCCGCCGGTGCCCTATCCGGTGCAGTTCCGCGTGGTGGGCGCCGACGCTGCGCAGGTTCGCCAATGGGCCGACCAGGCCAAGGAAGTCTTGCGCGCCAACCCGAGCATGCGCGGTGTCAACGACAACTGGAACGAAAACATCAAGGTCCTGCGCCTGAACATCGACCAGGACAAGGCGAGGGCGCTGGGCGTCACCAGCCAGGCCATCGCGCAGGCCGCCCGCACCATCCTCAGCGGCAGCAACATCGGTCAGTACCGCGAAGGCGACAAGCTCATCGACATCGTGCTGCGCCAGCCCTTGGAAGAACGAAATGCCATCACCGACCTGGGCAATGCCTACATGCCCACCGCCAGTGGCCGCAGCGTGCCGTTGACGCAGATCGCCAAGGTTACGTTTGACTGGGAGCCTGGCGTGATGTGGCGCGAGGGCCGCCAGTACGCCGTTACTGTGCAGGGCGATGTGGTCGAGGGTGTGCAAGGCCCCACGGTGACGGCGCAGGTGTGGCCCAAGCTGCAGGCGTTGGCGGCCTCCATGCCCGCGGGCTACGGCATCCAGATCGCCGGTGCGGTTGAAGAAAGCAGCAAGGGTCAGGGGTCCATTGCTGCAGGCGTGCCCATGATGCTGTTCATCATCTTCACGTTGCTGATGCTGCAGTTGCAGAGTTTCAGCCGTGCCATGTTGGTCTTTCTGACCGGCCCCCTGGGCATCGCCGGCGTGGCCGCAGCCCTTTTGCTGCTGAACCGACCGTTTGGCTTTGTGGCGTTGCTGGGTGTCATTGCGCTGATGGGCATGATCATGCGCAATTCAGTCATCTTGATCGACCAGATCGAGCAGGACCGCCGCCTTGGCATGCCCACTTGGGACGCCATCGTCGAATCGGCGGTGCGGCGATTCAGGCCCATTGTGTTGACGGCGGCGGCGGCGGTGCTGGCAATGATCCCGCTGTCGCGCAGTGTGTTCTGGGGGCCGATGGCGGTGGCCATCATGGGCGGGCTGATCGTCGCTACCGCTTTGACTCTGCTGGCGCTGCCCGCAATGTATGCAGCCTGGTTCCGCGTGAGACGCGAAAACAGCCCCGGCGAGTGATCTTGCTCAGCCCCTGGCCAGGGCTTGTTCGGCTGCAGGCTAAAATGCTGGGTTCGCCCACCATGATGGGGCCTTTGTGTGGCCCCGCAACACACCTATCTCACCGCGCGGGTGGCGAAATTGGTAGACGCACCAGGTTTAGGTCCTGACGCCTTCACCGGCGTGCCGGTTCGAGTCCGGCCCCGCGCACCAGATCAGAACTCATTGCCCTTCAAAGAGACACCATGGCCGTCCAAGTCGAAACCCTAGAAAAACTCGAGCGCCGCATCACCATCACGCTGGCGGCCGACAACGTCAACGGCGAGGTTGAGTCGCGCCTCAAGAAGCTGAGCCGCACGGTCAAGGCCGACGGCTTTCGGCCCGGCAAGGTGCCCATGAGCGTTGTCGCCCAGCGCTATGGCTACCAGGTGCAATATGAAGTGGTCAATGACCGTGTGGGCCAAGCCTTTTCGGAAGCGGCCACCGAAGCCA
>CAZUKT010000493.1:2394-3750 GCA_964620975.1 uncultured Rubrivivax sp.
GCTGCGTGTGGCCGGCGCCCCGCGCATCACGCAAAAGGACGAGTCACCCGAAGGGCAGTTGTCCTTTGACGCCACCTTTGAGGTCTACCCCGAAGTCAAGCTCGGCGACCTGACCGGTGCTGAAGTGGAACGCGTGGCCGCTGACGTGAGCGACGCCGCCATTGACCGCACCATTGACATCCTGCGCAAGCAGCGCCGCACATTTGGCTTGCGGCCTGCCTCAGAAGGCGCGATCGAGACCGACCGTGTCACGATCGACTTTGAAGGCAAGATCGACGGCGAGCCTTTCCAGGGCGGCAAAGCCGAAGGGTTCAACTTCATCATTGGCGAAGGCCAGATGTTGGCGCAGTTTGACCAGGCCGTGCGTGGCATGAAGGTGGGCGAAAACAAGACTTTCCCGCTGCAGTTCCCAGCGGACTACAACGGCAAGGACGTGGCCGGCAAGGAAGCCGACTTCTTGGTGACGGTGAAGAAGATCGAAGCCCAGAACCTGCCAGACGTGGATGAAGCGCTGGCCAAGAGCCTGGGCATCAAGGAAGGCACGGTTGAGGCGCTTCGGGCCGACGTGAAGAAGAACCTGGAGCGTGAAGTCAAGTTCCGCGTGCTGGCCCGCAACAAGGGTGCCGTGATGGACGCCTTGGCCAAGACCGCCGAGCTCGACGTGCCCAATTCGCTGGTGGCCAACGAGACCGACCGCCTCATCGAAGGCGCGCGCGCCGACTTGAAACAGCGTGGCGTGAAGGACGCCGAGACGGCGCCGATCCCCGCCGAGATATTCAAGCCGCAGGCCGAACGCCGCGTGCGACTGGGCCTGGTGGTGGCTGAGCTGGTGCGCAGCAATGCGCTGCAAGCCAAGCCCGAGCAACTGCAGGCCCATATCGAAGAACTGAGCCAGAGCTACGAGAAGCCCGCCGAAGTGATGCGCTGGTACCTGAGTGACCGCCAGCGCATGGCGGAGGTCGAGGCCGTGGTCATTGAGAACAACGTGACCGAATTTGTGCTCGCCCGCGCCAAGGTCGTGGACAAGGTGCTACCGTTTGACGAATTGATGGCCGCAGCTTGAAACAGGAGTCAGGGATGAGCGTGCAGGAAACCGTTGGCTTGGGCATGGTGCCCATCGTCATCGAGCAGTCGGGCCGGGGTGAACGTGCCTATGACATCTACAGCCGGCTGCTGCGTGAGCGCATCATCTTTCTGGTCGGCCCGGTGAATGACGGCACGGCCAATCTGGTGGTGGCTCAGATGCTGTTCCTGGAAAGCGAAAACCCGGACAAGGACATCTCTTTCTATATCAACTCGCCGGGCGGTTCTGTGACCGCTGGGATGGCGATTTACGACACCATGCAGTTTATTAAA
>CAZUKT010000494.1:0-3734 GCA_964620975.1 uncultured Rubrivivax sp.
TCAGGAAATTCACCGGATACAGGAACCACTTGTCGCCAAACGGCGCCGAGAACAAAGCGTGCAGCCAGCCGCCTGCGCCCTTGATCTTGATGTTGTAGACCACGCACACGATCAGCACTGACAGCGACAAGCCCATGGTCACGGAAAGGTCGGCCGTGGGCACCACACGCAAGTAGGCGTGGTGCGGGTCGCCGCCCATGGCGACGTAGACCTTTTCCCAGATGAAGGGCAGCAAGTCCACGGGCAGCAAGTCCATGGCATTGAGCAAGAAGATCCACACAAACACGGTCAGGGCCAGCGGCGCCACCAGCTTGCGGCTGGTGGCGTTGTGCACGATGCCCTTGGCCTGCGATTCAACCATCTCAACGAGGATTTCCACGGCAGCCTGAAAGCGGCCCGGCACGCCCGATGTGGCCTTGCTGGCCGCACGCCACAGCAGGTAACAGCCGAGAACGCCGATGACGATGGAGAAGAACATCGAGTCCCAGCTCACCACCGAGAGGTCAAACGTGCCCTTGAACTCCTTGTTACGGAGGTGGGTCAGGTGGTGAATGATGTACTGACCGGAAGTCAGGCCGTGTTCGGCGGCCGCGTTCGCGGCATGTGCTTCTGCTGCCATGCTTTTGCTTGTTTCGTCCGTTCAACTCTTAACGCGGCCGCGCCACAACAGCGCCAACCAGTACACCTTCATGCACAACACCAAACTGACCAGCAAAGCCGGCCAGCTAAGGTGCTGCACGAGTTTCGGCGCCAGCATGAGCATGGCCACCGAGACCGCTATCTTGACAAGCTCCCACAACATGAAGCTGACAGCGCTGCTGCCAGGCGACATGCTGGAGAGTTTGCTGGTCATGCCACGCGCCATCAAGGCCCCAGGCACCACCACGGTGGCGGCGCCGTAAAGCACCGACCACGCCATCTCCTGCTTGCCGGTAAACAACACTGCAAGCAGCGCCGCCACCCCACCCACTGCCGCCTGCACCCCCAACACACGCCACGGTGACAGCGGCGGCTGTTTGGCACGCAAGGCGCCCGCCTCTTCTCGCGTCAGCGGCCTGAAGGCTGCTGCCTCTCGGCGAGCGGCTGCCTCATCGTCGTCGTCCCAGGGGTGCATGGTGTCACTGCGGCTCATTGCGCAATCCAGTGTTCCGTCGTGCCGTCATTTCGTTTGTGCGGACTGGCGGTTCTGTCACCGTGCCCTTGGGCCCGATCTTCGGGTGAGGTCAGCAAAGCCTCGGAATTATACGAAGAAACCCGCGCAACCCAGATTGGGGCATTTTGCAGCCGCGTGCGGTCCCCTGGATCGGGGGTATGCCAGACGCGGCAGCGGCCAATTGCCTGCGATCATTTGGCCCATGTTGTCTCTTGTTATTCGCCGGGCCGCGTGCGGCTTGGCCACCGGCCTGCTGGCACTGCACGCTGCGGCTGGCGCCGACGCTGACAGTGCGGTCGCGCCTTCGGCACCATCTCACCACCGGTCTGACGGCTTTCAGAACAACCACGTCGAGTTCGAGCCCAGGAGCGTGATGGACTTGCTGCGCTGGCGCTGGCAGGCGGCGCGCCAGAGCCTGCCCAGGCCGCCGGTGCGACCTGTCTCCACGGTGGCGGCTGACCTGCCCTTTCTGCGCGCCAACGCCACTGCCGGCGGCGCCATGCAGCCGGCCGTGACCTGGATAGGCCACGCCAGCGTGCTGGTGCAGATGGCGGGCTTGAACCTCGTCACCGACCCCATCTTTTCAGAGCGTGCTTCGCCAGTCAGCTGGGCGGGCCCCCAGCGGGCGCAGCCGCCCGGGGTGGCCGCCGCCGATCTGCCCCATATCGACGTGGTACTGATTTCGCACAACCACTACGACCACTGCGACGAGGCCAGCTTGCGCACGCTCAACCGCCAGCCTGCCGGGGCGCCGCTGTTTGTGGTGCCACTGGGCATGAAGGCCTGGATGGCCGGCATCAACATCACCAACGTGGTGGAACTGGACTGGTGGCAGTCGCACCAGGTGGGCGCGGCCGAAATCGTGCTTACGCCTGTGCAGCACTGGTCGGGGCGCGGCCTGGCTGACCGCATGCAGGCCCTGTGGGGTGGTTATGCGGTGCTGGCACCCGACCTGCACATGTTCTTTGCCGGCGACACCGGCTATTCACGCGACTTCAGCGACATTGCCGCACGGCTGGCCGATCGCCAGAAGGCCGGTGGTTTTGACATTGCGCTGATTCCGCTTGGCGCCTATGAACCACGCTGGTTCATGGCGCAGCAGCATGTAGACCCGTCGGAGGCGGTGCGCATGCACCTGGACTTGCGTGCCAAGCGCTCCATGGGCATCCACTGGGGCACCTTTGAGTTGAGCGACGAACCGCTGGACCAGCCGCCGCTGGACCTGGCCGTGGCGCGCCGCAACTTTGGCGTGCCCGACAGGGACTTCTTCGTGCTCGCCATCGGTGAGACGCGCAAGCTGCCACGGCGCAGCGGCGCACAATGATCATTTGGGTGGAACCTGCGGGCACTGCCTGCCTCGAACCGGCCTCATGAAAAAAACCATGTTTGTCTGGGCGGCACTTGCCGCCCTGTCCACGCTGCACGGCCCTGCGCTGGCTGCAGCCACCGGCCCCGTGGTCACCACGCCACAAGTGCGGGCCGAGCTGGTGGCGCATGCACCCGAAGGCGTGGCGCCCGGCAAGCCCCTGTGGCTGGGCTTGAAGATCGAACACCAGCCCCATTGGCACACCTACTGGAAGAACCCGGGCGATTCCGGTCTGCCCACCACGCTGAACTTCACGCTGCCCGGCGGTGTGCAGGCGGGCCCGGTGATGTGGCCCACACCCGGCCGGCTGCCGATTGGCCCGCTCATGAACTACGGCTACGACGGCACGCTGCTGCTGCCGGTGGCCGTTGCCGTGCCGGCCGGCTTTGCCGCCGACGCGCTGGAAATCAAGCTTCAAGCCGAGTGGCTGGTGTGCAAGGACGTCTGCATCCCTGAAAGCGGCGAATTCGCGCTGCGCCTGCCAGCCCAGGCCGCCACCGCCGGGCACGCTGCGCTTTTTGCCAAGACACAGGCCAGCTTGCCGCAGGCGGTGCCCGGCGCCCAGGCCACGGCCACGCTCAAGGATGGCGCGCTGGTCGTGCGCGTGGCCGGGCTGCCCACCGCTTGGCACGGCAAGGCCATGCACTTTTTTCCAGAGACAACCGGCGTGATCCAGACTGCGGCCGTACCCAAGGCCGATTGGCAGCAAGGGGTGTGGACGGCCCAGGTGCCGCTGGACCCGCAGCGCACCGATTCACCGCAAGCCATGCCCGCCGTGCTGACCACCGCCGGGCAGGACGCGGGCCTGCAGATCCAGGTGGCCGTGGTGGGTAGCTGGCCGCCGCTGGCTGCGGCGCCAGCCGCCCTGCCCAGCCTGGGCGCCACGGCGCCCGACGCCGGGCCCGCACCCGTCGCCGCACCACCCACCGTGGCCGGGAGCCTGGGCCTGGCCCTGCTGCTGGCGCTGGCCGGTGGCGCACTGCTCAATCTCATGCCCTGCGTGTTTCCGGTGCTGTCGCTCAAGGTGCTGGGTTTTGCCCACCACGCCCATGACCGCCGCAGCCTGCTGGCCGGTGGCCTGGCCTACACGGCCGGGGTGGTGGCGTCGTTTGTGGCGCTGGCGGGTTTGCTGCTGGCCTTGCGTGCCGGTGGTGAACAACTCGGCTGGGGATTTCAACTGCAGTCCCCGGCCGTGGTGGCCACGCTGGCCGCGCT
>CAZUKT010000495.1:0-3728 GCA_964620975.1 uncultured Rubrivivax sp.
CCTGTGCCTCATCATCTTCTTGTGGACGCCGCCGCACTTCTGGGCCCTGGCGCTGTACCGCGTCGAGGACTACCGCAAGGCGGGCCTGCCCATGTTGCCCATCACCCACGGCTCCGAATTCACCCGGCTGCAGGTGCTGCTGTACACGCTGGTGCTGTTTGCCGCCACCTTGCTGCCCTTTGCCTTCCAGATGAGCGGCTGGATCTATCTGGTCTCGTCCGTGGTGCTTGGCGCCATCTTCATTGCCTACGGCTGGCAGCTCTGGCGCGACTACAGCGACACGCTGGCGCGTGCCACGTTTCGCTTTTCCATCTGGCACCTGTCACTGCTGTTTGCAGCCCTGCTGCTTGACCACTATGCAAGCCCATGGCTGAACACACTTTTCGCCGCCGCCTGATCACATTTGCACTTGCGGCCGCCGTGCTGCCGCTGGCCGGCTGCGACAAGGTGGCCGGCCCTGGCGCATTCAAGGGCATCGACATCACCGGCGCTGACTACGCAAATGCACTGGACTTGACCGATGCCGACGGCAAGCGCCGCACGCTGGCTGACTTCAAAGGCAAGGTCACGCTGGTCTTCTTCGGCTTCACGCAGTGCCCCGACGTGTGCCCGACCACGATGGTCGAGCTTGCCGAGGTGAAAAAGGCGCTGGGCGCGGACGGCGCCCGCGTGCAAGGCGTGTTTGTGACCATCGACCCCGAACGCGACACCGCGGAGGTGCTCAAGGCCTATGTCACCGCCTTCAGCCCCGACTTTGTGGCCCTGCGCGGCAGCGCCGAAGAAACCAGGGCCACGGCCAAACACTTCAAGGTGTTTTACGCCAAGGTACCAGGCAAGACCGAAGGCAGCTACACCATGGACCACACCGCAGGCAGCTACGTCTTTGACGCGCAGGGCAAGGTGCGGCTCTTCACGCGCTACGGTTCGGGCGCCGAAGCGCTAATGCACGACCTGAAGCTGTTGCTCGCCCAAGGTTGACGAGCACCCGGTCTGCCCGCCCGGTGCCGGCCAAGTCCCTTTAGCTACTTGCGTTTCTGCACCCGCTTGCCACCCCCGCATCTAGGGTAAATACAGGCCGGGGACACCACTTTCCCCCCGCGTTCGCGGGGGACAACGATGTGGCATCGGCTGATAACGTGTTCCCCACGCCCTGGCAACCAGGGACGGGTTCTGCGTTATCAACGTACTTTGTCCGCTGGCGGATGTCGGTTCAGATCGACGCCGCCACGTGCCGGCAGAGGTTTCATGGAAATGACTGGAGTGGGCTTGGCACTCAGCGCCGGCTGCACTGGCAGATCAAGAGGAGCGTTTATGAATTGCAATCTCGAAATGGCGCGTGGGCGTGTGGCCAAGTTTGGCGCAGTGGCAGGTGCCGTGGCCCTGCTGTTTGCGGTTTCTGCCGCACAGGCGCAGGTGGCCAAGCCTTACTTCGAATTCAAGAAGGCGCCGATGATCAGGATCGACGGCGACATCTCGCTGGACACCAATGGTGCGGCACAGCCTTACGTCGGCGCGGGCACCTACACGTTGGGCTTTGAAGGTGTCAGCCAGTACGACGGGGCCACCTTCGGCCGCAACTTCATCCCGCCTGACACCATGGGTGCGGTTGGCATGACGCAGTACGTGGAAACCAGCAACGGCGCCTACGCCGTGTTCAACAAGTCCACGGGCGCTCGTCTGTCGTTGGTGTCTGACGTCGCCTTCTGGGCTACCGCCGGCCAAACTGGCGCCAACGGCGATTCACGTGTCATGTACAACGCTGCGGCGCAGCGCTGGGTGGTCATGTCTTTCGGGGGCAATGCCAAAGATCTGCAGATCGCAATTTCTGACACCGACAACGCCCTGGGAACCTGGAAGTCCACCAAGTTTGAAGGCTATGGCGGCTTCGGCTTCGGCGCCACGGCTGACTACCCGACCCTGGCGATGGACACCAACGCCTTGTACATCGGCACCAACAACTTTGCGCCCATCACCTCCGGCGGTAGCAATTCGTTCCGCGGCACCACGCTCAACGTCATCCCGCTGAACAGCCTGTTCAATGCGGTAGCGCCCACCGTCACCGGCATGAAGCAGTTCGTCACGCCGTACTCCAACACGTCCACCACCAACGGCGACATGGGCTTTGCGCAGCAGGGCGTCAACAGCCGTACCGTGGGCAGTTCGGGCACCGTGTTTGCCACGTCGTTGTTCAACTACGACAACCTGGCGTTCAAGGTCAACGGTATCGATGCATCGACTGCATTGGGCGCTACCACCAGCGCCCCGGTCTTCACCGGTGCGATGGGGTTCATTACCGCCGGTGCCGGCCGCCAGCCGTCGGTGGCCATCCCCGCCAACCAGCGCGTGATTGCGACGCTGGACGAGCGCGTCAGCAGCAGCGTGTATGAGGCCAACGGCCGCATCTACGCCGTGCAGACGGTGGACGACCTGACCGACGGCGTGGACGAAGCCCGTGTGCGCTACACCGTGATTGACGCCAACACCTTTGCCATCATTGACGAAGGCAACATCGGCTCGGTGGGCTACGACTACTATCAGGGCTCGATTGCTGTCAACAGCTTCGGCCAAGTCGTGATCGGCTACAACCGCTCGGGCCTGGACGTGGCCACCGGCAAGATCAGCTTCCTGGCGACCACCTTCAACACCTCGGCTGCGGGCGAACTGGTGTCCACCAGCGGCGAGATCCTGCTGAAGGAAAGCCTGACTGACGACTACCACAATGGCAGCTTGTTTGGCCAAGCCGCAGCAGGCCGCCAACGCTGGGGTGATTACAGCCAGGTGTCGGTGGACCCGGCCAATGAGCAGTCGTTCTACCTCATCGGCGAATTCGCCCGTGAGTACAACAACGCGGCAGGTGGTCACCCTGGTGGTAGTGGCGGTTCGCGTTGGGGCACCTGGGTTGCCAACATCACCGTCACGGCCGTTCCCGAGCCGGCCACGTGGGGCATGATGATGCTGGGCTTTGGTGTGGTGGGCATGGCTTCACGCCGTCGCCGCAGCACGGCTGCCTGACCTTAGCAAGCGTCTGCTGAACGAGCGGGGGCTTGTCCTCCGCTTGTTTGTTTTTGGGCGTATCAAACTGCGCCACCGGGAGTTTTGATGTCCGCACGCAAGATTGCAGGCGCCTTGTCGCTGCTGGGAGCCTTGGTCATGAGCACACACACGACTCCTGCGCAGGCTGCCAAACTATCGCTTGAGGGGCCGTGGGGCGGCGACCAGTTGCAACTGGTGATCGACGCCAAGGGCGGCCACATCGAAGCCGGCTGCGCCAGCGGCGAAATCGCGGGCCCCATCAAACTGACGGCGGACGGCAGCTTCGTGGCTTTGGGCACTTTCCAAGTCCATCAAGGCGGGCCACAGCGGGCCGATGAGGTGGCAGCGACAGCACCTGCTGCCCGGTTCCGTGGTGAGGTGAAGGCCGGGTCCATGCGGCTGGAGGTCTTGCCGGCAGGCGCCACAGCACCGGAGGTCTTCAATTTGCGAGCGGGCACCAGGATCAAGTTGATCCGTTGTCTATAGTTCGTTTCTTTCGGCCGCTGCGCCTCGCGCAGCCACCAAGAAAAAGCGGCCCGAAAGGGCCGCTTTGCATTGGAGGTGGATGTTCCGGGCTGCGTGGTTCAGGCTGTCTCCAGTGCCTTGCGCATCTTCTTGAGCGCCGCCACTTCGATCTGGCGGATGCGCTCGGCGCTGACACCGTAGTCGGCCGCCAACTCGTGCAGCGTCATGCC
>CAZUKT010000496.1:0-551 GCA_964620975.1 uncultured Rubrivivax sp.
GTGGTGGCCAGGGTGTGTACAAGAGCGGCGCCTCGCGCCTGGCCATCGCCAGCGGCGTGCCCATCGTGCCCATTGCCGCCACCAGTGCCAAGTGCTGGCCGCGCCGCAGTTTGCTGCTGCGGCCGGGCGTGGTGGACGTGTCCATAGGCGCGCCCATCGCCAGTGCCGGCCGCCAGCCCGAGGAACTGATGCGCGAGGTCGAGGCCTGGATCGAGGCCGAGATGCGGCGTCTGGACCCGGAGGCCTACGCGCCTGCCGGGGCCCCCAAGGGCGCCGCCGCGCCAGACCACGCCGTGTAGGTGCCCCGCGCCGGTGCCACACTGGTACCGCACAGGTGTCACACAGACGCGCCCCCACTAGAATCGCGGCCCATGCCCACAGGTCGCGCCGCCTTGCCCCTGCAGCAGCTTTCGCTGTTTGACGAGGCGCCGCCCGCAGCGCGCGCGCCCGCAACGCCGCCCGTCCCGGCTGCATCCGGCGCAGCCGCTGCGCCCCAGGCCGGCACGCCACCTGCCACGCCACCGGCGCCCGAGCGGGTGGAATTCCGCCAC
>CAZUKT010000496.1:561-3726 GCA_964620975.1 uncultured Rubrivivax sp.
CGCCACCCCCGGTCGCACCGCGAGCTGCTGCTGGCGGGCCATGCCGTGGCCTATGAGCTGCGCCGCTCACGCCGCCGCAGCATTGGCTTCGTGGTGGGCACGGAAGGCCTGAGCGTCAGCGCGCCACGCTGGGTGGGTGTGGGCGAGATTGAAGCCGCGCTGCGCGAAAAGTCCACCTGGATACTGCGCAAGCTGCAAGAGCAACGCGAACGCGCATCACGCCTGCAGGCCTCGCGCGTGGAATGGCGTGAAGGGGGCACCGTGCCCTTCCTGGGTGACACCGTGATCCTGGTGCTGGACCCACGCACCACGGGCGCCGTGTTGCACACCGATGCCCAGTCCCTGCCCGGCGTGCCGCGCCTGACGCTGCACCTGGGCCTGCCCCAAACGGCCGAGCCCGACCAGATCCGCGACACGGTGCAAAGCTGGTTGCAGCGCCAGGCCAAACGCATCTTTGAAGAACGCTGCACGCACTTTGCCGCGCTGCTGGGCGTGCGCATGGCGCGGCTGAGCCTGAGTTCGGCCTCTACACGCTGGGGCAGCGCCAGTGCCGACGGATCAATTCGCCTGAACTGGCGCCTGGTGCACTTTGCACTGCCGGTGATCGACTACGTGGTGACCCACGAGCTCGCCCATCTGCGTGAGATGAACCACAGCGCCGCCTTCTGGGAGGTGGTGCGCGCCGCGCTGCCGGGATACGAACAGGCGCGTGGTGCGCTCAGGCACGAGGTCTTGCCGGTGCTGGACTGATCGGGCGGCCCCGCTGCGGGCTCCCCCCCGGCCAAGCGTTTATCCCCCAAAAGGGTGTGGTGCCGGGCAGGGCTGTCCACCTTTGGGTGGATGTGCCGCTCGCCTCGGGGCCGACATACTGACCCATTCAGCTGTCATCTCCAATCCAGTCAGGGTGAGTCAGTCAAAGTGAGCTGGGAGGCTCCACGGCGCGGCGGCAAGGCGGGTTCAACCCCGGCTTGTCGCCGTTTCGTTTGGGGCGTCGTTTGGCGGGGTGATGGGGTGCCCGGTGGCGTGCTTGGTCGCCTGCACCGCCCTGGAGGCAGGCCGCGCCGCTCAGGCCACGGTGCGGTAGCGCTGCACGCCGCCTTGCAGCGGCAGGGCGGCCAGCCGGCCGGCGTTGGCCAAGGCATGCACGTGGGCGATGGACTCGCCCATGGCAAACATGGTCTGGTGCAGGTCCAGCGTGCGCTTGAAGAGCACCGGCAGCAGCTCGGCAGCGCTGCAGGGCGCGGCATCGCAGGCGGCCAGCACGTCGGCGTAGCGCTCGTCGTGGTGGCTGTGCAGTTGTGCAATGCGTGCATGCAGCCCAGTAAACGGTTTGCCGTGTGAGGGCAGCACCAGCGTGTCGGCCGGCAGCGCCTTCAGCGTGGCGATGGACGCCAGGTACAGCGGCAGCGGGTTGGCTTCGGGTTCCAGATCAATGACGCTCACGTTGGTTGATATGCGGGGCAGCACCATGTCGCCCGAGACCAGCACTTTGGCGTCGGCGCCATAAAACGCCATGTGCTCGGGCGCATGGCCGTAGCCCACGATGCAGCGCCAGGGCTGGTCGTTCACGGTGATCGTCATGCCGTCCATCAGCCGCCGGTAGGCTGCAGGCACCTGCGGCACCAGGCTGGCGTAGTAATTTGACCGCGCTCGCACCTTGGCCAGCGCATCGGGGGCGGTCAGGCCGTGGCGGGCAAAGAAGTGGGCCGCTGCCTCGCCGCCAAAGCCCGTGGTGCTGGTGCAGGCCATGCGGGCGGCATTCCAGTCACTGCCGCTGATCCACAGCCTGCAATCCCGGTCTGCCGTGCCCCAGCGCTGGCACAGCCAGTGCGCCAGGCCGATGTGGTCGGGGTGCATGTGGGTGCACAGCACACGCAGCACCGGCAGGCCTTGCAGCTCTTGCGCAAAGACCTGCTCCCAGCGTGAGCGCGTGTCGGCGTTGGCCACGCCGCAGTCCACCACGGTCCAGCCTTGGATGCCGCTCTGCACATCCCGCAGCAGCCACAGGTTGATGTGGTCCAGCGCAAAGGGCAGGCCCATGCGCAGCCAGCGCACGCCGGGCGCCACTTCCAGCGTGGTGCCGGGCTCGGGCAGCGTGTCGCCGAACGGGTAGTGCAGGGCGCTTTCCTGGGCATTGGCCATGGTTTGTATATTTGCGTCTTCAGTTAACGTTTACGTCAACGTCAGTCTAACCATGCCAGCCCACCCCCGCGCGAAGGCCGCTGCCGACGCCGCACCGCCCGGCAGCCACTCCATCACCGAGCTGGCGGCTGAATTTGACATCACGGCGCGCGCCATCCGCTTTTATGAAGACGTGGGCCTGCTGACGCCAGCGCGCCTGGGGCGCAACCGCGTCTACACGCAGCGTGACCGCACGCGCCTGAAGCTCACGCTGCGTGGCAAGCGCTTGGGCTTGAGCCTGCTGGAAATCAAGCAGCTCGTGGACATGTACGACTCGCCCTCAGACACCACACCGCAGCTCACCGCCTTCATGGCCGTGCTGGCCCAGCACCGGCGATTGCTGGAGCAACAGCGCGAAGACATAGAAATCACGATGGCCGAAATCGCCCAGCACGAAGCCCGCTGCAGCACGCTGCTGGGGCGTGCCAAGGCGGCGGCGGCCAGGCCCGCCAGACCCACCAAGCGCCCCGAAGCCACCGAAGCTTTCAACAGGCCGTCCAAGGCCCGCTGAGCACCGGCCGAGGCCTCCCCTGCCAATTTCAACACCCGCAACCCGACGGAGACACCATGAACCTGCCCGGCCTGAACTTCCAACTTGGTGAAGACATTGACGCGTTGCGCGACGCCGTGCGCGACTTTGCGCAGGCCGAGATCGCGCCGCTGGCGGCCGAGGCCGACCGCAGCGATCAGTTCCCCATGCACCTGTGGCGCAAGATGGGCGAAATCGGTGTGCTGGGCATCACCGTGCCAGAGGAATATGGCGGCGCAGGCATGGGCTACCTGGCGCACATGATCGCCATGGAAGAAATCAGCCGCGCCAGCGCCAGCATCGGCCTGAGCTACGGCGCGCACAGCAACCTGTGTGTCAACCAGCTCAAGCGCAACGGCACCGAGGCGCAGCGTCGCAAGTACCTGCCCAAGCTGATCAGCGGCGAGCACGTGGGCGCGCTGGCCATGAGCGAGCCCGGTGCGGGCAGCGACGTC
>CAZUKT010000497.1:0-3722 GCA_964620975.1 uncultured Rubrivivax sp.
ATCGACAAGGCGCTGGTCAAGGATCAGGATCAACGCTACCAGACCGGCGGCGAGATAGTGGCTGCCAACGCCATGCAGGGCCCCATCCACCCGACGCTGGGCATTGCCATGGACATGAGCATCCAGCTCAAGGCCAGCACCGGCGCCATCTGCACGCTGAGCCTGAGCTTCAACAACGACGGACCGCTGGGTACTTTCTTCCGCTACATCGGCGACACCGGCACCTACCTGGCGCGCTATGACGACCTGTTCAGCGGCAAGGACGAAAAAATCGACGTGAGCCGGGTGGCGGTGTCAATGAACGGCATTGAGTTGCAGGACCGCGAGTTCTTTGCCGCCATCCGCGAGGGGCGTGAACCCAATGCCAGCGTGGCGCAGGTGCTGCCTTGTTATCGCGTGCTGCATCAGCTAGAGCAGCAACTGAACCTGGCCTGAACCGCCGGCCTGCGCCGATGTGCAAAGTACACTGACGATGAGCACACCACCCGGCGCGGTCCGCGCCAGGCTGGCGGCGGTTTCATCGGGAGTGCAGCAATGCGCAAGAGCAAGACAAAGGCCGTGGCGCTGGAAGAGCAGCCGGGTTATTACATCCGCCGTCTGCAGCAAATTGCGGTGGCCATCTTCCTGGAAGAAACGCAGGCCCACGGCATCACGCCGGTGCAGTACGCGGCCCTTTACGCCGCGATGCAACAGCCGGGGCTGGACCAGCGCACGCTGGCCAGCAGCATCGGTTTCGACACCTCCACCATCGGCGGCGTCATCGACCGGCTGGAAAAGCGCGGCCTCATCGAACGCCAGGCTTCGCCCACCGACCGGCGTGTGCGCCTGCTGCAGGTCACGCCCGAAGGCGAGGCTTTGCTGGGTGAAGTGATCCCGGCCATGCTCAAGGCGCAACAGCGCATCCTGGCGCCGCTGCCGGCCGCCGTGCGGCCACAGTTTCTGGCCATGCTCAAAACGGTGGTCGATGCCAACAACGGCCTGAGCCGCGCGCCCAGCGAAGCCTGAAACCAGGCCGCATGCCGGGCCGTCGGCACTCGGCGAACGCCGATGTGCCGCTTGGGTGTGGCCGGTAAACTGAATTGCACTTCCAGGCCCGCGCCAGGCGGACGCGAGCCTGGGCCGTCTTCGACCCTGCAGGAATCACATGCAAAAAGTGTCTCGAGGTGTGGGCTGGTGGATGCTGTTCCTGAGCAGCACGGTGCAAGCGCAGGAGCTGGACTTTGTCAACCAGCTGCGCGACGGCGGCATCGGCATCGTGGTGATTGGCGCGTTGTCGCTGCTGATGGTGACCGTGGCGCTGGAGCGCCTGGTGCACTTCCGCAAGGGTCGTGTGGCGCCCGACGGCCTGGTGCGGGCCTTGCAACCCCTTTGGGAAGGCGGGCAGTACGACTTGCTGCTGACCCAACTGCAAGCCAACAACAGCACCCTGGCCCGCATGATCGCCCACCGCGTGCAGGGCCGCCACCTGGACGCACGCGCGGCGGGCGAGGGTGCCGCTGATATTGCGTCGCTGGAATTGCGCACCCACCAGCAAAAGGCTTATGCCCTGGCGGTGGTGGCCACCGTGGCGCCCATCGTGGGCCTGTTGGGCACGGTCATCGGCATGATCGAGGCCTTTCATGTGATCGCCTTTTCGGGCGCCATGGGCGACCCCGCCCTGCTGGCCGGCGGCATCTCCAAGGCCTTGATCAACACGGCGGCGGGTTTGTCGGTGGCACTGCCCGCCCTGGCGCTGCACCACTTCTTCAAGAGCCGCCAGATCGGCCTGGGCCTGGCGCTGGAAGGACACATGCAGCAGCTGCAACGCACCTGGTTCAGCCCCCCGCCCGCAGAGGCTGCAACGCCAGGCCGGCAAGCCCCGGGCGCAGGCGGCTGACATGCGCATCGATCTTGGTGAGGAAGAACAGCCCGAGATCGGGCTGATTGCGTTGATCGACTGCATCTTCTTCTTGCTGATGTTCTTCATGGTGGCCACCTCGTTTTCTCAGCAGACCGAGGCTGAAAAACGCAAAGAGCTGCCGGTGGTGCTGCCCAGTGCCTCGGCCTCGCTCACGCCGGGGCAGGCCAGTGCGTCGCCGCTGGTCATCGGGGTGGACAGGAACGGCAGGTTCTTCCTGGACGGTGGGCCCGTGGGCACCCAGGCATTGCACGACAGGCTGCGCAGTGAAGCGCAGGCCAACCCCAACCGCACCGTGCGGGTGGACGGTGACCGTGCGGCGGCCTACCAGCACATCGTGCATGTGCTGGACCTGTGCCAATTGGCGGGCCTGACCCACATTGCCATGCACACCCGGAAGTAGCTGCCGGGGCCGTGATGCTGCAAAAGCCTGCGCTGCCTGCCAACCCGCTGGACCTGGTGCTGAAGGCGGTGCGCAGGCACCCCTTCTTCCTGGGTGCACTGCTCATCCATGGCGGCGCGTTGTGGATGCTGTCGCAGTTGCACGTCCAGGGTCTGGTTGAAGCCAATCGCGTGCAGATCCAGGCCCACACCCAGGCGGCCCAGCAGCACGGCATGCGCCGGCGCGTCGACAGCCTGAAGGCCATGAAGACACTGATGGAGCGCATCGAGCGCGCCCAGGCCGAGCCCGCCGAAGGGGACGATGCCGCGCCCAGCCCCGGCCCCACGCCCAGCCCGGTCGATGCCAGCCCGCAGGACCTGCTGGCCCAGGCCCGCGCGCTGCGCGACAGCATCCAGCGCATCGAACAGGCCGCGCAGGCCCGGAAGATGGCCGAGCTGTTGAAGATGCCGCCCGAGCAAGCGTTGGAAAAGGTCCAGCAGCAGGCAGCCGTTGCCGCCCTGCGTGACGCCGACCCCACCGCGCCCCAGAACCCGGAGCAACTGACCCTGGCACTGGACCGCTACGAGCAGCAGGCGCGCGAGTCGCTGCAGCGCCTGCAGGCCCAGCGCGCCCAGGAGCAACACGGGACGCCCACCCAAGGCAACACCACACAGGGCGCCGGTGCACACCAGGCCGGCGGCGCCGGGGCGGGCGGCCAGGGCGCCACCGGCGGGCCCGGCCAGAACGGTGGCAGCGCCGACCAAGCCCAGGGCGGAGGCGGTGCGGGGGGCGGGCAGGCCGATGGTGCCAGCGGCTGGGCTGACGGCCGCCGGTCGTCGGTCCGTGGCGCGCAAGATCGGCGCTATGACGGCCAGCAGCAGGCCTGGGCCATCAAGCCCTGCCCATTGCTGCTGGGTGCCGGCAACACCCTGGGTGCCGGCGGCGTGCTGGCCAGCCGGGTCTATGTGGACCGGTGGTACCTGATCGGCCCGTTTCAAGCGGCCAACGCCAGCAGCCTGCACAAGGTCTACCCGCCTGAGCAGTGGGTGGACCTGGATGGCGTCTACCAGGGTAAGGGGCAGCGCGTGCTGCGCTGGCAGTACGTCAGTTCAGCCAGCTACCCGCTGATACCGCAGGACTATGCCGAGCAGGCGATCTACTTCGGCTACACCGAGATCACATCCGACCGGGATCGCGCCGTATGGATGGCGCTGGGTGCCGACGACGACGCCAAGCTGTGGGTCAACGACCGCCTGGTGTGGACCAGCGGCAACCAGCGCAAGCCTTGGTACACCGGCGGCGGTGTTCAAAGCCTGACGCAGGACATCCAGGCCCGCAACCTGGTCGAAGAGCGCCGACTGGTCCGCTTGCGCAAGGGTCGCAACACCTTGCTGTTCAAGCTCTACAACAACCCTTTGGACGTGTTCTTTTCACTGGTGGTCG
>CAZUKT010000498.1:0-3717 GCA_964620975.1 uncultured Rubrivivax sp.
GCTGCCGTGGGGTGCTTGCCACGTTTCGGCATGGTGCCATCAGCCATGGCCCGCGCCTGGCGGCACCCGGGTGTGCGCCAGGTGTTGCGGCAAATGGCGCCCGCCGTGCTGGGGGTGTCTGTAGCGCAGATTTCGCTGCTCATCAACACGCAGATTGCGTCGCACGTGGCTGTGGGTGCGGTGTCATGGTTGACCTACGCAGACCGGCTGATGGAGTTCCCTACCGCGTTGCTGGGTGTGGCGCTGGGCGTGGTGCTGCTGCCGCAATTGGCGGCGGCGCAAGGCCGGCAAGACGCCAACGCCTATTCAGGCATGCTGGACTGGGGCTTGCGTCTGGTGCTGCTGTTGGCGCTGCCTTGTGCTCTGGCCTTGTTGATTTTTCCGCAGGCGCTGGTGGCTGTGCTTTACCACTACGGTGCTTTTGCCGCCCACGACGTGGCCATGACGGTGCTTGCGTTGCGCGGTTACGGTGTGGGCCTGTTGGGTTTGGTGGGCATCAAGGTGCTGGCTCCAGCCTTCTACGCCCGGCAAGACATTCGCACACCGGTCAAGATTGCGGTGGGCGTGTTGCTGGCCACGCAGGCCATGAATCTTGTGTTGGTGCCGTGGCTGGGGCACGCAGGCTTGGCGCTGTCCATTGGCATTGCCGCGCTGGTCAACGCCGGCTTCTTGCTGGCGGGCCTGCTGCGGCAGGGTGTCTACAAACCGGCGCCGGGGTGGGGTGCATTTGCCTTGCGTGTGCTTGCGGCCAATGTGGCCTTGGGTGCCGCGCTGGGTTGGGCAGCGTTGCACATTGACTGGATCGGCCTGCAGTTGCATTGGGGCCAACGTGTGGCCGCCGTGGCGCTGGTGTTGGGCGGCGTGGCGCTGCTCTACGGCGCTGTGCTGCTGATGTGCGGGCTGCGCCCGCGTGACCTTGTTCGTCGGGCCTGACCTACACTGCCACCGATGGCCGGATCCCTGCACTTTGAGGCGCCCACCGCGCTGGATTATTTTGCCGCCCTGGTGGCCGATGACACCAGCCTGCCGCTGCTGGAGGCTGCGGTGACGCTGGCGCAAGACGACGACGCGCATCTCGATGTGCAAGGTGTGCTCGCACAGATCGACACGCTGGCCGATCGCCTGGTACGGCGCCTGCCGGGTGACGCTTCCCCGCTGCAGCGCCTGCGCTTGCTCAACCGCTACTTCTTCCATGAACTGGGCTTTGCGGGCAACCTGAACAACTACTACGACCGCAGCAACAGCCTGCTGCCCGCCGTGCTGGCATCGCGGCGCGGCATCCCCATCACCCTGGCTGTGCTTTACCTGGAGTTTGCGGCGCAGGCGGGCTTGCAGGCCCAGGGCATCTCGTTTCCAGGGCACTTTCTGATCAAGGTGCACATGCCCCGCGGTGAGGTTGTCATCGACCCCCTTACCGGGCATTCGCTTTCGCGCGAAGCCCTGGAAGACCGCCTTCATCCCTACCGTCAACAAGCGGGCCTGACCGGTGATGACGGTGTGCCATTGGGCCTGTTTCTGCAGCCCGCACCGCCCAGGGACGTGCTGGCGCGCATGCTGCGCAATTTGAAAGAAGTGCACCGCAGTGCCTGCGACTGGCCCCGTCTGGCCGCCGTGCAACGCCGCCTGGTGATCTTGCTGCCGCAGGCCTGGGACGAACGGCGCGACCACGCGCTGGTGTTGGCTGAGTTGGGCCTGCATGAGCTGGCCGTGTCTGAGATGTCCCAATACCTGAAGCACCGCGCCGATGCCCCCGACGCGGCCGCATTGCGCCGCCACCTTGAAGCCTGGCGTGGGCTGCAGTGAGCCGATGAAGCAGATTCCGCTGGCCATTGGCCCGGCCACCCAACCCAGCTTTGGCAACTTTCTGTTGGGCGGCAATGCGGCCGCCGTGCAGCACCTGGCCACTTTGGTCCTGCCCACAGCACCGGTCTATTTGTGGGGCCCACGGGGTTGCGGCAAGACACACCTGCTGTTGGCTCTGGCCGGGCAGTGCCAGTCGGCCGGCCAGCGTGTGGGTTGGTTTGACGCAGCCACCCGCACGCCGTGGGTGCTGTTGCCCGAATGGACTTTGGTGGTGGTGGACGGCTGCGAAGCGCTGGATGCCCAAGCACAACAAGCCGCTTTTGCGCTGTTTGTAGATGCCAGCACACACGGCGTGCAGTTTGCCGCCGCCGGCCGCCTGCCGCCGGTGGACCTGCCGCTGCGTGACGACCTGCGCAGCCGTCTGGCCTGGGGCCATGTTTTTGCCGTGCAGCCCCTGGCCGACGCCGAGACCCGAGCCGTGTTGCGCCGCGACGCCGACCGGCGCGGTATCTTCCTTTCTGATGAGGTCATGGACTACGTGCTGACACGCTTCCCGAGGGATTTGGCCCACTTGATGCGCATGCTCGACAGGCTGGACGAATTCGGCCTTGCGCATGGCCGCCGCATTACCGTGCCGCTTGTTCGGCAGATGTTGGCCGAAGAAGGCTTTGAAGAGATCGACGCCGAATGAACCTGACACTGTTTGACCTGGACGGCACGCTGCTGCCCCGCGATTCAGACCACGCGTTTGGACAGTTCGTGGTGCAGCTGGGTTGGGCTGAAGCGCAAGCTTTTGAACAGCGCAACGACGCCTTTTATGCCGACTACCTGGCCGGCTGTCTTGACATCGACGCCTATGTGGACTTCGCCACCGCACCTTGGCGCAACCGATGTGCCGAGGACCTTGACCGTGCCACGGCGATGTTCCTGCAGGAGGTGGTGCAGCCCATGCTGATGCCGTCTGCCATGGCCCTGGTACAAAGGCACCGGGCGCAGGGTGATCTCTTGGCGGTGGTGACGGCCACCAACGATTTTGTGACCCGGCCGATTGCCACGTTGCTGGGCATTGACACGCTGATCGCCACGGACCTGGCACGCGACGCCCAGGGCCGGGTCACCGGCGCCATTGCCGGTGTGCCATGCTTCCGCGAAGGAAAGATCCAGCGTGTGCAGGCTTGGTTGGCCTCAAGGGGCCAACGTTTGGCCGACTTTGGGTGCTGCACCTTCTACAGCGATTCCACCAACGACCTGCCGCTGCTCGAGCACGTCAGCCATCCCGTGGCCACCAACCCCGGCCCAGCGCTCGAGCGCATCGCGCAAGAGCGCGGCTGGCCCATCTTGAAACTCTTCTCATGATCAAAAAATTCATCAAGCGCCTGCTGGGGCAGGGCCCCAAAGAAGACGCCGCACCCGCCGTGCCACTTATTCCGCTGGGCGTGCGCGTGGAGGTGCCCGCCACCGAACACCGCATCGACGCGGCCTTGCTCGACGCCAACGCGGTGCGTGTGGTCAAGACGCTCAAGGACGCGGGCTACGAAGCCTATATCGTGGGCGGCGCCGTGCGCGACCTGCTGGTGGGCATGCGGCCCAAGGACTTTGACGTGGCCACGAGCGCCACGCCCGAGCAGGTCAAGGCGCTGTTCCGGCGGGCCTTCATCATCGGCCGGCGCTTTCGTCTGGTGCACGTGGTGTTTGGCCGCGGCCGTGAGCACGAGACCATCGAGGTGAGCACCTTCCGCGCCTACATGGACCCGGTTGCGGCAGACCCGACGCCGGGGGCCGAAAAGACCAGCAAGGCCGAAATGGCCGACAAAAAACATGTGGTGGACGCCGCCGGCCGGGTGCTGCGTGACAACGTCTGGGGCCCCCAGGTAGAAGACGCCGCAAGGCGCGACTTCACCATCACCGCCATGT
>CAZUKT010000499.1:0-3706 GCA_964620975.1 uncultured Rubrivivax sp.
ACAGCGTGCAGCGCGTGACCGACATCATTGCCGAGATCAGCGCCGCCGCTGGCGAACAAAGCGCCGGCATCACGCAAGTCAACGGCACCGTGAGCGACCTGGACCGCATGACGCAGCAAAACGCCGCCCTGGTGGAGCAAAGCGCCGCCGCCGCCGAAAGCCTGCGCGCCCAGGCAGGCGCACTGACCGCCGTGCTCAGCGGCTTTGAACTGGGCACGGCCCGCAGCGGGGCACACAGCGCCTGAGGTGCTGTGCCAGCGCTGTACCAACGCTGGTGCCGCGCTGGCGCCAACGCCTGCGCCAGCCCAGCGCCATGCCGATAGACTGCGCGCCACATGCGCACCGTCACCCTGGGCCGCAGCCCCTACGCCCCCACCGAAGCCGCCATGCGGGCCTTTACTGCTGCCCGCACGGCCGACACCGCAGACGAGCTCTGGCTCGTCGAGCACGAGCCCGTCTTCACACAAGGCATTGCCGGCAAGGACAGCCATGTGCTGGTGCCGGGCGCCATACCCGTGGTTCGCACCGACCGGGGTGGCCAGGTCACCTACCACGGCCCCGGCCAAGTGGTGGCCTACCCGCTGGTGGACTTGAAGCGCCTGGGCATCTACGTCAAGGAATACGTCTTCCGCATTGAAACCGCCGTCATTGCCACGCTGGCCGAATACGGCATCACCGGCCACCGCGTGCGCAGCGCACCCGGCATTTATGTGCGCCTGGCCGACCCGGCTTGCCACCAGGTGCTGGTGCTGGACGAACACGACCCATTCAAGGGCCTGGGCAAGGTGGCGGCACTGGGCATCAAGGTCAGCAACCACCGCGCGTACCACGGCGTGGCGCTGAACGTGGCCATGGACCTGGCGCCCTACGGCCGCATCAACCCCTGCGGCTATGCCGGGCTGCAGACGGTGGACCTGCAGAGCCTGGGCGTGCTCAGCACCTGGTCCGACGTGGCACCCCGCCTGGCGCAGCACCTGGCCCGTTTGCTGCAGGCGTGAGCGCGCCGAGCCGCTCCCAAGCGCTCTCCCGGAGCACTCTGCGCAGCGAGTAGCCCAGTGGGCGCTGAGAGTGGCCTGGGCGACTCGGGTGCCGCCGGCGAATTGACTCACTCAGCGAAGATGAGCGCACTTGGCCGTGCTGGCGACCGCGCCCGTGCCTGGGGCCGCATGCGGGTGCGCTCGGGGTCTGCCACCCGCTGGAGTTCGGCAGCGCACAGACCCCGGGCAGGTGCGGCTTCTATGGTCGGCGCACCGTGCCCAGGGCCGGCGTGCATTGGGCACGCGGTCAGTGTGGGCTGCGGCAGCACCAACCACCGAAGGACGCTCCATGAAGAAGTTTTCCGCAGTCTGCCTGCTGGCCCTGGCCCCCGCCATGGCCTGGGCCAACATCATCCCCACCGGCACCAGCATCGACGGCACCGGCCCCTACACATGGAACTACAACCTGCAGTTGTCTCAAGACCAGAACGTGAACGCCGGCCTGCAGCCCACTGACATCCAGGTGCCGCATGACGACCTAAGCTTCGGCGGCTTTCTCACGCTGTATGACTTTGCCGGGTACGTGGATGGCTCATGCGCCGGGCCCATCGGCTGGGCTTGCACAGCACAACTTCTGGGCTTTACGCCCGATGACGTGCTGCCGCAAGACCGTCCCGACCTCATGAACATCACGTGGGCCTACACCAGCGGCATCACTATCCTGGGCCAGCCCAACGGCGCTGACCTGGGCAATTTCTCGGCCCAGTCCCTGTACAACACGGAGGGCTCGGTCAGCTACGCGGCCCGTGGCGTCAAGAACATCGGTGCCTCGGAAGGCACCATTGCCGACAACGTGGGCACCACGCGCGCCCCGGTCAACCCCGTACCCGAACCCGGCTCGCTGGCACTGGCCGGCCTGGGCCTCTTCCTGCTGGCGGGCCGCCTGCGCAAGCCACGCACCGCAGCCGTCTGATGATGCGACGGCCCGGGTGCAGCACCATGGTCCGGGCCGTGCAGCCACATCACCGGCGGATCTTGCCTTCGGCGGTAAGGATGGTCATGTCCACATACCGTGAGCCGGTGTGTTTTTGCGGCCCGAAATCGACAAAGAACCCACCCAGGTTGAATTCACGCATGGATTCCAGCGCCGAAATCAGCCCCTCGGCCGAAGCCACGCCACCGGGCCGGCGCAGCGCTTCAACCATGACCTTGGCCGCCACATAACCTTCAATGCTGCTGTAGTTGGGCTGAAACTTGTCGCCTAAAGCGGCCTTGCCAGCAGCCAGGTATTCACCCGAGAGCAGCGTGGCTTGGGTAAACGGGTAGGGCATGACCTGGCTCACCACCACACCGCGTGCGTCGGCGCCCAGTTCTTGCGCCAGCGCCTGCGTGCCCACAAAGGACACGTTGTAGAAGTTGCCACCAAAACCCGCCTTGCGCGCCGCACGGATAAAGGCCGCGCAAGACTTGTAGGCGCTGATCATGACGATGGCGCCGGGGTTGCTGCCCACGATGGTCTTGACGGCTGCGTCCACGTCCACCGTGTTGCGCTCTACCGTGCCCAGCGCCGAAGGCTCCAGGTTCAGCGGCTTGAGCGAACGCACCACGCCTTCAAGGCCGGCCTTGCCGTAGCTGTCGTTCTGGTAGAAAACGCCCACGCGCTGGATGCTCACCGAGGTGATCTGCTTGACGATGGCAGCGGTCTCGTCAAAGTACGAAGCCCGCACATGAAACGCATAGCGGTTGAAGGGCGCGCGCAAGGCCTCGGCGCCGGTGAACGGGGCCACAAAAGGCAGCTTGGCCGCCGTGGCCAGTGGCAGCGCGGCCAGGCTGGTGGGCGTGCCGATGTAACCAAAGAGCGCAAACACGCCCTGCTCGATAAATTTGCGCGTGTTGGCGGCGCAGCGCTCGGGCTCGTAGCCGTCGTCCAGGCTCTGCAGTTCAATGGCGCGGCCGCCCACGCCGCCGCGTGCATTGACCCTTTCGAACAACAAGGCCGCACCGCGCTTGAACTGCTCGCCAAGCTCGCTGGCCGGGCCTGAGAAGGCCGCAGACTGGCCCAGCACGATGGCATTGCTGGCCTGCGACCGCACGGCCGGGGCCAGCAGGCTGGCACCCAGGCCTGCGGCTGCGGTAAGGACGTGGCGGCGTTGCATGTGGGTCTCCTGGCAAGGCAGGCGGCACCGCCAGGGCCAGCCCCTGGCAAAAGTACCGCACACCATATGGTGGCGCAGGCCCCTGGCCAATGGCAGTGGGGCAAGCCCGTCGAATGTAGGGCATGACACGGCGAGTCAGCGGCCGAAAGGTGCCGCCGCTAGACTTGGCGCCTTCACGAACACATGTGCAAGGTGACCTGGTTGCCGTGCGCGGCCACACCCATGAGCACCCCCCCGCCCGCGCCTTACGACGCCACGGCCAAGCAGAAGTCGCAGGCCAAGACCAGCCGCATCCCCATCAAGGTGGTGGCCGCCGAAGTGCTGAAAAAGCCCGACTGGATACGTGTCAAGGCCGGCAGCCCCAGCACACGCTTCTACGAGATCAAGAACATCCTGCGCGAGCACAAGCTGCACACGGTGTGTGAAGAAGCCAGTTGCCCCAACATCGGCGAGTGTTTTGGCAAGGGCACGGCCACCTTCATGATCATGGGCGACAAGTGCACGCGCCGCTGCCCGTTCTGCGATGTCGGGCATGGTCGGCCTGACCCGCTGGACGTCGAGGAACCGACGAAC